>NZ_JBOBDQ010000023.1:0-74532 GCF_050586565.1 Pseudomonas sp. WC1 | reverse complement strand
AAGGGCCGCAAAGCGGCCCCGGCGATCATCAGTCGAGCGCATCGTTCAGGAACGCCTGCATATCCTTCCACGAGCTCTCGTCAGCCGCCTTGTCATAGCCGATATCCGGCCCGCCATGCCCGCCATGGCTCAACCGGTCGGCATCCGGGTTGGTGAAGCCATGCTTGGCCCCCGGGATCCCGACGAACTTGTAGTCTGCCTTGGCCGCATCCATCTCCGCCTTGAACGCCGCCACCTGCTCCGGGGTGACCATGCTGTCGGCCTCGCCATGCTCTACCAGGATCTTGGCCCGGACCAACCCCGGCTTGGCCGGCGTCTGGGTCACCAGCGCGCCATGGAAGCTCACCACGCCGTCGAGCTTCTCACCGCGGCGCGCCGCGTCCAGCACCACCTTGCCGCCAAAGCAGTAGCCGATGGCCGCCAGCTGGTGCTTGTTGGTGTTGGGCTGGATCTTCAGCAGCTCCAGCCCGGCATCGAAGCGCCGGGCGGCGGCCGCTGGGTCCTTCATTGCCGCGGCCATGAACGCCTGCGCATCGGCGGGGTGCTCGGTGTTCTTGCCATCGCCGTACATGTCGATGGCCAGGGCGTTGTAGCCCAGCGCCGCGAGGTCGCGGGCGCGGCGCTTGGCGTAGTCGTTCAGCCCCCACCATTCATGCACCACCACCACGCCCGGGCGTTTGCCCTCGACGGCGTCGTCGTAGGCGTAATAGCCGATCAGACGATTGCCGTCGGTATCCTGGTAGGGGATCTCGCGGGTCTGCACCGCCGCCTGGGCGAGGGTGGCGCCGCACAACAGGGCCAGTGCAAGCAGGGTACGCATGGTCGAGCTCCTTGTTCGGTTCGTTCAGCCCAGGTTCAGGCCGGGTTCAGCAGGGGTTCAGGGCGCCCTCCCTACTCTAGTCCCCAGACAGAAACAACGCATCCAACCGGAGTACCTGAACCATGAAAACGCTCAATACCCTGATCGCCGCCATGGCGGTTTGCGCCGCCGGCCTCACCACCGCCGCCCAGGCCGATGACAACTTCGCCAGCCTGACCTACGGCCAGACCAGCGACAAAGTGCGCAAGTCCGGCCTGTTGCAGCGCAACACCGACAACCTGAACGCCGACGGCATCATCGGCAAGGACAGCACCTGGGGCGTGCGCCTGGGCAAGATCAACGACCAGGGCCGCTACTACATGACCTACGACAACGTCTCGGGTGATCACAGCGGCGTCAAGCTACGCCAGGAGAACCTGCTCGGTAGCTACGACCTGTTCCTGCCGGTGGGCGATACCACCAAGCTGTTCGGCGGCGGTACCCTGGGCATGACCAAGCTGACCCAGGACTCGCCGGGCGCCAGCCGCGACACCGACTACGGCTATGCCGTGGGCCTGCAGGCCGGCGTGATCCAGGAAATCACCGACAAGGCCTCGGTGGAGATGGGCTACCGTTACCTGCGCAGCAACGCCGCCACCGAGATCGGCGCCCACGGCGGGCCGAAGGACGGCACCCTGCGCCTGACCAGCAGCGCGCAGACCTACCTGGCGGCGAGCTACAAGTTCTGAGGTCGCTGTTATCCTGTGCCGGCCTCATCGCGAGGAGTGCATGACCCGTGGGAGCGGGCTTGCCCCGCGATGAGGCCGGTACAGGCATTCGCTATTCAAAGGAGAACTGCATGAAATTGCTGGTGGTCGAGGACGAGGCGCTGCTGCGTCATCACCTGTTCACCCGCCTCGGCGAAGGCGGCCATGTGGTGCAGGCAGTGGCCAACGCCGAGGAAGCCTTGTACCAGGCCGAGCAGTACAACCACGACCTGGCGGTGATCGACCTGGGCCTGCCGGGCATGAGCGGGCTGGACCTGATCCGCCAGCTGCGCAACCTTGGCCAGACCTTCCCGATCCTGATCCTCACCGCCCGCGGCAACTGGCAGGACAAGGTCGAAGGCCTGGCCGCCGGCGCCGACGACTATGTGGTCAAGCCGTTCCAGTTCGAAGAGCTGGAGGCGCGCCTCAACGCCTTGCTGCGCCGCTCCAGCGGCTTCACCCAGTCGACCATCGCCGCCGGCCCGCTGGTGCTCGACCTCAACCGCAAGCAGGCGACCCTGGACGAGCAACCGCTGGCGCTGACCGCCTACGAATACCGCATCCTCGAGTACCTCATGCGCCATCACCAGCAGGTGGTGGCCAAGGACCGGTTGATGGAACAGCTGTACCCGGACGACGAGGAGCGCGACCCGAATGTCATCGAGGTGCTGGTCGGCCGCCTGCGTCGCAAGCTCGAGGGCGACAACGGCTTCAAGCCGATCGATACCGTGCGTGGCCTGGGCTACCTGTTCACCGAGCGCTGCCGATGATCCGTTCGCTGCGGGTGCGCCTGATGCTGGCGGCGGCGTTGCTGGCGCTGCTGTTCATGCTGGCGTTGCTGCCGGCGCTGCAGAAGGCCTTCAGCCTGGCGTTGCAGGAGTCCATCGAGCAGCGCCTGGCCTCGGACGTGACCACGCTGATTTCCGCCGCGCGCATCGAGCATGGCCAGTTGCAGATGCCGGCGCTGCTGCCGGACGAGCGTTTCAACCTGCCGTATACAGGCTTGCTCGGCTACATCTTCGACCGCCAGGGCAAGCTGGTGTGGCAGTCGCGGGCCACGCGCAACCGCAACATCAACTACCACCCGCGCTATGACGGGCGTGGCAACGAATTCGCCCGTATTCACCAGGACGACGGCGAGGAGTTCTTCGTCTATGACGTCGAGGTCAGGCTGCTTGGCGGCAAGAGTGCGGCGTTCAGCATCGTCGCCCTGCAACCGGTCCGCGAATACCAGGACACCCTCAATGGCCTGCGCGAGAAACTCTATTTCGGCTTCGGCGCGGCGCTGCTGGCGCTGATGGTGCTGCTCTGGGCCGGCCTGACCTGGGGCCTGCGCTCGCTGCGCCGGCTCAGCTCCGAGCTGGACGACGTGGAGAGCGGCGCCAGGGATGGACTGAGTCGCGAGCACCCACGCGAACTGCTGCGCCTGACCGGCTCGCTCAACCGCCTGCTGCGCAGCGAGCGCGAGCAGCGCCAGCGCTACCGCGACTCGCTCGACGACCTGGCCCACAGCCTGAAGACCCCTCTGGCGGTGCTGCAGGGCGTGGGCGAGAGCATGGAGCAGGGCGACCGCGAGCAGGCGCGGGTGCTGCAGAGCCAGATCGAGCGCATGAGCCAACAGATCGACTACCAGTTGCAGCGCGCCAGCCTGCGCAAGAGTGGCCTGGTAAAGCACCAGGTCGAGCTCAAGCCGTTGCTCGACAGCCTGTGCAGCACCTTGGCCAAGGTCTATCGCGACAAACGCGTCGAGGTCGGTTTCGATCTCCCGGCCGATGCGCGGGTGCCGATGGAACAGGGGGCCTTGCTTGAACTGCTCGGCAACCTGCTGGAGAACGCCTACCGGTTGTGCCTGGGGCAGGTGCGGGTCAGCCTGCGCGAAGCGCCGGGGCAACTGGAACTGTGGATCGAGGACGACGGCCCGGGCGTGCCGCCCGACCAGCGTGAGCGCATTCTCGAACGCGGCGAGCGGCTGGACCGCCAGCACCCCGGGCAGGGGATCGGCCTGGCGGTGGTCAAGGACATCATCGACAGCTACGACGCCGAGTTGAGCCTTGGCGATTCGCCGTTGGGCGGGGCTGCGTTCCGTATCGCTTTCCGACTCGATTGATTCTGCCTTTCCAGTGCAGGGGGCGGTGCGTGGGAGCGGGCTAGCCCCGCGATGCCGGCGAAGCCGGTGCCATCCGGAGCGGTCCTCATCGCGGGGCAAGCCCGCTCCCACCGGGAAGTCCCACTGAATACCTCTGAGGCGGATTCCCGCCAACCCGCCCTGTACGATTTCCGCCATCGGGCGGAAATCCGCCATTTCCTACCGGCTATTGCGCCCCGTCCCGGGGCATTCACACCCTGTAATCATTGGCTGTGCACCTCAAGCGGGCACTTTGGCATCGCCCTTGCTATTCACCTGGCAGAGGCCTGCCCAGGCGCTCGAACACAACGACAAATCCCTCCGGGTACAGGAGGGTTCGCGATTCAGGTGCCCCGACATCCTGGGAAGGATGCGCCGGCCCACTTGAGGAAAAATTAGCCATGACGACTCGTCAGCCGCTGTACAAATCGCTGTATGTCCAGGTGATCGTCGCGATCACCATCGGTATCCTGCTCGGCCACTACTACCCGGAGACCGGCGTAGCCCTCAAACCCCTGGGTGACGGCTTCGTCAAGCTGATCAAGATGGTCATCGCGCCGATCATCTTCTGTACCGTGGTCAGCGGCATCGCGGGCATGCAAAGCATGAAGTCGGTCGGCAAGACCGGCGGTTACGCGCTGCTGTACTTCGAGATCGTCTCCACCATCGCCCTGATTATCGGCCTGGTGGTGGTCAACGTGGTGCAGCCGGGCGCCGGCATGCACGTCGACGTCAGCACCCTCAACGCCAGCAGTGTGGCTGCCTATGCCGCCGCCGGCGCGCAGCAGACCACCGTCGGCTTCCTGCTCAATGTCATCCCCAACACCGTGGTCGGCGCCTTCGCCAACGGCGACATCCTGCAAGTGCTGATGTTCTCGGTACTGTTCGGCTTCGCCTTGCACCGCCTGGGCAGCTACGGCAAGCCGGTGCTGGACCTGATCGACCGCTTCGCCCATGTCATGTTCAACATCATCAACATGATCATGAAGCTGGCCCCGATCGGCGCCTTCGGTGCCATGGCCTTCACCATCGGCCAGTACGGCGTGGGTTCGCTGGTGCAGCTGGGCTACCTGATGGCCTGCTTCTACATCACTTGCCTGCTGTTCATCCTGGTGGTACTGGGCGGTATCTGCCGCGCCCATGGCTTCAGCGTCATCAAGCTGATCCGCTACATCCGTGAAGAGCTGCTGATCGTGCTGGGCACCTCGTCCTCCGAGTCGGCCCTGCCGCGCATGCTGGCCAAGATGGAGCGCCTGGGCGCGAAGAAATCCGTGGTTGGCCTGGTGATCCCGACCGGTTACTCGTTCAACCTGGACGGTACCTCGATCTACCTGACCATGGCCGCGGTGTTCATCGCCCAGGCCACTGACACCACCATGGACATCACCCACCAGATCACCCTGCTGCTGGTGCTGCTGGTGGCCTCCAAGGGTGCCGCGGGCGTCACAGGTTCGGGCTTCATCGTCCTGGCCGCCACCCTGTCGGCCGTCGGCCACCTGCCGGTTGCCGGCCTGGCGCTGATCCTGGGTATCGACCGCTTCATGTCCGAAGCCCGCGCCCTGACCAACCTGATCGGCAACGCCGTGGCCACCGTGGTCGTGGCCAAGTGGGTCAAGGAGCTGGACACCGACACCCTGCAGGCCGAACTGGCGTCTGGCGGCTCGCCGCTGATCGACACCCGTCCGACCGACGACCTGGGCGTGGCCGAAGGCCCGGCGCGTTGAGCGTGAGATGAAAGACAAAAGGCGACCCTCGGGTCGCCTTTTTTATGCGTTGACGATTACTCGACCCGGGTCTCGCCGCTATACACCAGGATCTCCCGGCAGCGCCGGCACAGGTACCGCCGTCCCTGGCGCACCAGCTTGTGCCGCTGGGCGGTGAACGGGAAATCGCTCTCCGGGCACGGACAACGGTAGATGTAGCGTGTCGCCACGCGCCGCTGCACCTCGTAGTTGTGGCAGCGGTTCGGCGGCAGCTCGTACACCCCGCGCATGATCAACTGCCATTCCTCGCCATGGGCCTGGATGCGCTCGCCGAATAGTTGGTGGGCGATCAGGTGGGCGACTTCGTGGGCCACGGTCTGGCGCAGGAAGTCTTCGGCGTTCTCGCGGTACAGCTGCAGGTTGAAGCGCAGCAGGTTTTCGTGCAGGTGGGCGACGCCGGCCTTCTGTCCGCGCAGCTTGAAGCTGACCTGCGGGCGCGGGAAGGGGCGTTTGAAGAAGGTTTCGGCTTGCTGGTAACAGGTTTCGACGCGTTGTCTGAGCAGCTCGGGCATGGCGGGGTAGTTCTCCTGACCGGGTATTATGCCGCAGGCAATGGGCGGCTGCCGAGCCGTCGGTCAGGCACACGAAGCGAGGCCGCCTTGCGGCGGCCTCGGTGATGCCCCAGTGTCGGTTGGATCTGGTTGGTATGCGTTCAGTTGGTGTAGACGGGCCCCACGCCCAGTCCCCAGATGATCACGGTCGCGGCCATGATCGCCACCAGAACCACGAGGCCCACCGCCAGCACGGAGCTGGAGAACAGGAAGCCTTCATCCGACGGTATGTTCATGAAGGTCGGCAAGCCGACATACAGCAGGTACACGGTGTAGCAGATCGCCGCCGTGCCGATCAGCATGCCCAGCCACAGGTGCGGGTACAGCGCCGCGAGGCCGCCGATGAACAGCGGGGTGGCGGTGTAGGTGGCAAAGGCGATGCACTGCGCCATGCTCGGGTTGGCGTCGTAGGTGCGCGCCATCCAGTGGATGAAGGCGCCCATCACCGCGACCCCGGCGAGCATCGCCAGGTAGGACATGATGCTCATCCACAACGCGCTTTCCATGGTCAGCATCACGGCTGGCCGCTCGCCGATCACCCAGCCGACCTGGGTGGTGCCGATGAACGCCGACACGGCGGGAATCGCCGCCAGGATCAGCGTGTGTGTCAGGTACATGTGGCTGATGCTTTCGTCCTCGCCACGAATCTCCCGCCACTCCTGGTCGGGGTGGGTGAACAGCCCAACAACGTGATGAATCATACGGGTCACTCCTATCGTCGTTGCCAAACGCCCCCCGGATGGAGCGCCTATGGCCCGAGGCCAGGACACCAGGTGCTGCGCCAATGTGGCCTTATGTCGCAGTATAGGAAGCCGTTCCCCACAGAAAACCGGCTTTTTAGAGCAAATCGCGCTGTCAGGACCGGTGCTGATTCCCTTGAAGTCTTTATCGGATTCACCTACTGCGCCGCCCGGTTTGTGCGTAAAATAGCCGGCTTTTGTCACACCTCGCGGATTCAAGCGCTATGGGCACCCTCTCGGTCAACCAGAACAAACTGCAAAAACGCCTGCGTCGCCTCGCCGGCGAAGCCATCACCGACTTCAACATGATCGAGGATGGCGACAAGGTCATGGTCTGCCTGTCCGGCGGCAAGGACAGCTACACCATGCTCGACGTTCTGTTGCACCTGCAGAAGGTGGCGCCGATCAAGTTCGAGATCGTCGCGGTGAACATGGACCAGAAGCAGCCGGGCTTCCCCGAGCACGTGCTGCCGGCCTACCTCAAGGAACTGGGCGTCGAGTACCACATCGTCGAGAAGGATACCTACTCGGTGGTCAAGGAACTGGTGCCCGAGGGCAAGACTACCTGCTCGCTGTGCTCGCGCCTGCGTCGCGGCACCTTGTACACCTTCGCCGACGAGATCGGCGCGACCAAGATGGCCCTGGGGCACCACCGCGACGACATCGTCGAGACCTTCTTCCTCAACATGTTCTTCAACGGCGCGCTCAAGGGCATGCCGCCGAAGCTGCGCGCCGACGACGGCCGCAACGTGGTGATCCGCCCGCTGGCCTACTGCAGCGAGAAGGACATCCAGGCCTACTCGGACATGAAGGAATTCCCGATCATCCCGTGCAACTTGTGCGGCTCGCAGGAAAACCTGCAGCGCCAGGTGGTCAAGGACATGCTGGTGGAGTGGGAGCGCAAGCACCCGGGCCGTACCGAGAGCATCTTCCGCGCCCTGCAGAACGTCGCGCCGTCGCAGTTGGCCGACCGCAACCTGTTCGACTTCACCAGCCTGAAGATCGACGAGAGCGCCACCCCGCGCTTCCTCGACGTGCTGAACATCTGACCTTATGCGCGACTACCAGTGGTTGCATGAGTACTGCCTGAACCGCTTCGGTTCGGCCCAGGCGCTGGAAGCCTTCCTGCCGCAGCCGCGCACACCCGCGCAGCTGCGCGACATCACCGATGACCGCTACCTGTCGACCCTGGCCCTGCGCGTGTTCCGCGCCGGGCTCAAGCACAGCCTGGTGGATGCCAAGTGGCCGGCGTTCGAGCAGGTGTTCTTTGGCTTCGACCCGGAGAAAGTGGTGCTGATGGGCGCCGAGCACCTGGAGCGGCTGATGCAGGACGAGCGCATCATCCGCCACCTGGGCAAGCTCAAGAGCGTGCCGCGCAATGCGCAGATGATCCTCGACGTGGCGAAGGAGAAGGGCAGTTTCGGCGCGTTCATCGCCGACTGGCCCGAGGCCGATATCGTCGGGCTGTGGAAGTACCTGGCCAAGCATGGCAACCAGCTGGGCGGACTATCGGCTCCGCGTTTCCTGCGCATGGTCGGCAAGGACACCTTCATCCCCACCGACGACATGGCCGCCGCATTGATCGCCCAGAAGATCATCGACAAGCCGCCGACCAGCCTGCGTGACCTGGCACTGGTGCAGCAGGCGTTCAATCAGTGGCATGCCGAAAGCGGGCGGCCGCTATGCCAGTTGTCGGTGATGCTGGCGCATACCGTCAACCATTGAGATCGCCGGGGCCGCGTTGCAGCCCCAATGCATTCAGGCGCCTTCGCCCGCCATGCGCCGCTCGATCTGAAACTTCCAGCGCACATACAGCAGCCCGGCCACGAACAACCCCAGGCTCACCAGCACCTCGATCCAGCCAAATACCGCCCGCGCCGGGTCGAACGCGGCCAGCACGCCCTTGATGAAGTAGATATTGACCACGAAGCAGGTCCAGGCATGCGCCCGGGCGCTGCCTATCAGCATGCCCGGCAGCAGCAGCAGCAGGGGGATCAGCTCGATGGCCAGGATCACTTCGACCCGCGCCCCGTGCAGGTTGGCGAACCACAGGTTGTTCACCACCAGCAGGGCGATCAGGCCGAAGAAGCAAGCCAGGCTCAGGGCGCGGGTCAGCCGTACGCGTGGGGCGAGCCACTCCAGCGGCGGCAGCACCTTGGGTTTTCTAGCCACGCTGGCCACCCAGGGCCTTGGCCGTATTGGCCAGGCGTTGGCCGAGGGCTCGGCACAGGGTGATCTCGTGCTGGTCCAGCTCGCGCTTGCCGTCGGCGCCGGCATGGTGGCTGGCCCCATACGGGGTGCCGCCGCCGCGGGTATCGAGCAGCGCCGACTCGCTGTAGGGCAGGCCGGTGACCAGCATGCCGTGGTGCATCAGCGGCAGCAGCATCGACAGCAGGGTGGTTTCCTGGCCGCCGTGCAGGCTGGCGGTGGAAGTGAACACCGCCGCTGGCTTGCCCACCAGCTCGCCGCCCAGCCACAGGCTGCTGGTGCCGTCGAGGAAGTACTTGAGCGGCGCGGCCATGTTGCCGAAGCGGGTCGGGCTGCCCATGGCCAGGCCCGCGCAGTGGCGCAGGTCGTCGAGGGTGGCGTACAGCGCGCCGCTGGCCGGGATGTCCGGGGCCACGGCTTCGCACTCGGTGGAGATAGCCGGCACCGTGCGCAGGCGCGCCTCCAGGCCGGCCATCTCGACGCCGCGGGCAATGTGCCGGGCCATCTCGCTGGTGGAGCCGTGGCGGCTGTAGTACAGCACCAGGATGTAGGGTTCGCTCACGGCAGGATCTCCAGGACCTTCTCGGGTGGGCGTCCGATCACGGCCTTGTCGCCTGCGACCAGGATCGGGCGTTCGATCAGCTTGGGATGTTGCGCCATGGCGTCGATCAGCTGGGCGTCGGTCAGGGCCGGGTTGCCCAGGTCGAGCGCCTTGTATTCGTCTTCGCCGGTGCGCAGCAGTTGCCGCGCGCCGATCCCCAGCTTGGCCAGCAGTTGCTTGAGCGCGGTGGCGTCCGGCGGGGTCTCGAGGTAGCGCACGATGGTCGGTGCGAGGCCGCGCGCTTCGAGCAGTTCCAGGGCGCCGCGGGATTTCGAGCAGCGCGGGTTATGATAGAGGGTCAGATCGGTCATGACGGGTCGCATCCAGCTGGGTGTGGCGGCTATTCTAACCGCAGCGACCGACTTCAATGCTTGAAAACTTCGAGAAGGATTGACCCATGGCAAGGCGTTTGGCAGCTGCACTGGCCATCACCGCGAGCCTGCTGCTCGGCGGCTGCGGTGCGGACTACGGCGTGGACCAGCACGGCAATACGGTGAAGGCCGAACAGGTCGACGGGCACTGGTTGGTGCTCAATTACTGGGCCGAATGGTGCGGCCCGTGCCGTACCGAAATCCCCGAGCTCAATGCTGCGGCGAAGCAGTGGGATGCCCAGGGCATCAAGGTGCTGGGGGTGAACTTCGATGGCTTGCAGGGTGCCGACCTCAAGGCCGCCGCCGAGACCCTCGGCATCGGTTTCACCGTGCTCGCGCAAGACCCGGCCGAGCGTTACGAACTGCCGCGCAGCGAGGCGCTGCCGGTGACCTACATCATCGACGATAAGGGCAAGGTGCGTGAGCAGCTGATGGGCGAGCAGACGCTTGAAGGGCTGCAGGCGAAGATAAGGGCACTCAAGGGCGGCGCCTGAGTTCCAGCATCGCGGAGCAAGCCCGCCCCCACGTGCGGGCTTGCTCCGCGATGGTTTCAGCCTTCCTCAGGCCAGAACCGCAGCGGCTTGCCCTCGGCCGGCCAGAAGCGGATCTGCTCGATTGGCGACACGTCCCAGCGCTGCACCGTCTCCAGCGCCTGCAGGAAGCGTTTCTCCTGCTCCATCAGCGCTGGCGCGCACAGCTTGCGGGTCTTGCCGACCTTGCCGAAGCTCAAGTGCTCGCCGTCCAGCGTGTAGGGCGCGAACCAGTGGTTACAGCCGGCATTGCCATAGGCACGGCCATCGCTGGCCAGGGTCAGGGTCAGATGGCTGTAGTCGATCAGCGGGCGTTCACCAATCCACTCCAGCAGGTAGCTTTGCTCCTGCTGCAGCTTCGAAGGTTGCGACGCGCAGCCCATCAGGCCGGTGGCGATCAGCACGCCGGTCAGCAGCTGTTTCACTCAGGCGCGCTCCTGGCACTGCGGGCACAGGTGCTTGTCGCCCTGGCTGGCCCAGCCCAGCTCCTGGACACGGGCGGTGGCTGCCGGGGCGTGGCCTTTCTTGCCGAGCTTGGCTTCGGCGGCGAACTCGAAGTCCAGCACCGCGTCGCAGCCGTCGCACTTGACTTGCCACTCGTGGATTTCCAGTTCGTTGAATACTGGCCCCTGGGCCACGGCCACCCACTGCCCGGTGGGGTTGATCAGGTGGCGTACGCTGTCCACGGTCAGGCGCATGGACAGGGTTTTGCTGCCTTTGAGCGAAACCAGCAGTGCGTCGCCTTTCTGGATCGAGCCGCCGTTGCCGGTGACCTGGTAGCGGCCCGGCACCAGCGCGCGGCACTCGATCAGGGTGTGTTGCGGGTTGAAAAGGGTGTAGCGGAAATCGTGTTCGACCATGGGTCCTCCAGAAATGCCGCGTATCTTAGTGTGGTGCTTCACAAATAACGACCCTAATTCGCGGCGCTTTTTGCGCTCATGCTGCGTTGTCGCTCCTCGCCGTAGCCGGGCTACGACTCGTCGCGACGCCTTGCTTGAGCACAAAAATCACGCGCGACTTATGGGGCGTATTTGCAAAGCACCACACTAGCATCAACCGTTTACAAGATTCTGCGGATTGCCTGCCGCCCAGCGGGAGATGTTGTCCAGGGTGGTGGCCGCGATGGCATCCAGGGCCTCGCGGGTAAGGAACGCCTGGTGCGCGGTGACGATCACGTTGGGGAAGGTCAGCAGCCGTGCCAGCACGTCGTCCTGCAGCGGCAAGTCGGAGCGGTCCTCGAAGAACAGCTGCGCTTCCTCTTCATAGACATCCAGCCCCAGGTAGCCAAGCTGGCCGCTCTTGAGCGCATCGATCAGTGCCGGGGTGTCGACCAGGGCGCCGCGGCCGGTGTTGATCAGCATGGCGCCGGGCTGCAGTTGGGCCAGGCTCTGGGCGTTGATCAGGTGGCGGGTGTGCTCGGTGAGCGGGCAGTGCAGGCTGATGATGCGTGCCTGGCGCAGCAGCTCGGGCAGTTCCAGGTAGCGGGCGCCGAGGGCGACCAGCTCAGGGTTGGGGTAGGGGTCGTAGGCCAGCAGCTGGCAGCCGAAGCCGGCCATGATGCGGGCGAAGGCCGCGCCGATCTGGCCGGTGCCGACCACGCCGACGGTCTTGCCGTGCAGGTCGAAGCCGGTCAGCCCGTGCAGGGTGAAATCGCCTTCGCGGGTGCGGTTGTAGGCCCGGTGCAGGCGGCGGTTGAGGGCCAGGATCAGGGCCACGGCATGTTCGGCGACGGCGTGCGGTGAATAAGCCGGGACGCGCACCACGCTGACCCCGAGACTCTGCGCGGCGGCCAGGTCGACGTGGTTGTAGCCGGCCGAGCGCAGGGCGATCAGGCGTGTGCCGCCGGCGGCCAGGCGCTGCAGGACCTGGGCGTCGAGTTCATCGTTGATGAAGGCGCAGACCACCTCGAAGCCCTGGGCGAGGGCTGCGGTGTCCAGGGTCAGGCGGGCGGGCTGGTAGTGCAGCTCCAGGGCGCCCGCGCTGGCGGCGCGAGTGAAGCTTTCCTGGTCGTAGTGCTGGCTGCTGAACAACAGGGCGCGCATGGGGGGCTTCCTTCTGTGAGTCGGCAACAGTCTAGGCCGTCAGGGAGATCGGGTATTGATCTGTGACGGCCCTGTCGCGGGGCAAGATGCACCGCCGCTCCCACGACTCTTGCAAAGCCTATTCAGGCGCTTTCGCGCGCCTGCTCGGCCAGTCGGCTGATGGCCTGGTCCAGTTCGTCCAGGGCCTGCAACGCCTGGGGGCTGTCCTGCTTGAGCAAGGTCTCGCTGCGCTGACAGGCCGCCCGCAACTGCGGTACGCCGCAATAACGCGAGGCGCCGTTGAGTCGGTGTACCCGTTCGATCATGGCATTGCGATCGGCCGCGTCGCGAGCGGCCTGGATGGCCTCGCGGTCGGACTCCAGCGATGCCAGGAGCATGGCCAGCATATCCGCCGCCAGGTCCGGCTTGCCGGCAGCCAGACGCAGGCCTTCCTCCGGGTCGAGCACCTTCAGCTCGCTGCTGTCGGGCAGGCGCTCACTGGGGCGTTCCTGCGGCGGTGATCCCAGGCTCAGGCCGGTCCATTTCATTACCACCTGGGCCAACTGGCGCTCGCTGATCGGCTTGGTCAGGTAGTCGTCCATGCCGCTGTGCAGCAGGGCGCGCTTTTCGTTGGCCATGGCGTGGGCGGTGAGGGCCACGATGGGTAGGGGCGGGCCGCTCTGGCTGGCTTCCCACTGGCGGATCTGTTCGGTGCAGGCACGGCCATCCATGCCGGGCATCTGCACATCCATCAGCACCAGGTCGAAGGGCTCGTCCTGCACGGCCTGCACCGCGGCATAGCCACTGTTTACCGCCAGTACCTCGGCGCCCATCCCTTCGAGCAGGGTCTGCACCAGCAGCAGGTTGGCCGGGTTGTCGTCGACGCAGAGGAGCTTGGGCATGCGCTGGCCGCCGTTGCTGCGCTGCTCGCATACTGGGCGGCGGGGTTGTACCAGTTCCAGCAGCAGGCGGCGCAACTTGCGCGTGCAGGTGGGCTTGGCCAGCAATTGGCCGTGGGCGTTGGGCAGGTAAGGATGGTAGAGCGGTTGCTCGGTGGTGGGGCACAGCACCACGCACTGGCAACCCAGGCGCTCGAGCTGTTGGTGGTACTGCCCCAATTGTTCCGGCGCCAGGCTGCCGAGGTTGACCCCGAGCACGGCGAACTCGAACGGCTGCCCGGCCTGGCTTGCCGCCTGCACGCCGTGCAGCAGCTGGTCGCAGGAGGCGAACACGCTGACCGCCAGGCCGCAGTCCTCCAGTTGGTGCTCCAACGCCTGGCGGGCCAGGTCGTGCCCGTCGACGATGGCCACGCTACGGCCGACCAGGGCCTGGGCGGGTTGCTCCTCGGTGTCGTCGTGGGCCTTGGGCAGGTTGAGGCTGATCCAGAACTGCGAGCCTTCGCCCGGCGTGCTGTCGACGCCGATTTCGCCCCCCATCTGTTCGATCAGGCGCTTGGAGATCACCAGGCCCAGGCCGGTACCGCCGGGCTGGCGCGACAGCGAGTTGTCGGCCTGGCTGAAGGCCTGGAACAGGGTGCGCACATCCTGCGGCGACAGGCCGATGCCGGTGTCCTGGACGCTGATGCGCAGTTGCACGCTGTCTTCCTGCTCGTCCTCGAGCATGGCGCGCACGACGATGGTGCCTTCGCGGGTGAACTTGATGGCATTGCTCACCAGGTTGGTGAGGATCTGCTTGAGCCGCAACGGGTCGCCTACCAGCGACAACGGGGTGTCGCGGTAGACCAGGCTGAGCAGCTCCAGCTGTTTGGCGTGGGCGGCCGGGGCAAGGATGGTCAGGGTGTCCTGGATCAGGTCGCGCAGGTTGAGCGGGATGCTGTCGAGCACCAGCTTGCCGGCCTCGATCTTGGAGAAGTCGAGGATCTCGTTGATGATCCCCAGCAGGTTGTCGGCGGATTTCTCGATGGTGCCGAGGTAGTCGAGCTGGCGTGGGCTCAGCTCGCTCTTCTGCAACAGGTGGGTGAAGCCGAGGATGCCGTTGAGCGGGGTGCGGATCTCATGGCTCATGTTGGCGAGGAACTCGGACTTGATGCGGCTGGCCTCCAGGGCCTCCTTGCGCGCCATGTCCAGCTCGATGTTCTGGATCTCGATGGTTTCGAGGTTCTGGCGCACGTCCTCGGTGGCCTGGTCGATGCTGTGCTGCAGCTCTTCGTGGGCGCTGTGCAGGGTCTCGGCCATGCGGTTGATGCCGGCGGCCAGTTCGTCGAGCTCGTGGCTGCCCATGGCCGGCAGGCGTTCGTCGAGGTGGCCGTCCTTGAGCTGGTTGACCGCGTGCTTGATGCGGTTGATCGGGTCGTTGATGGTGCGGCTCATGCGCAGGGCGAGCAGCGCGGTCAGGCTCAGGCAAGCGAGGATCAGCAGCAGGCTGGTGAACAGGTTGCGGTAGCCGCGCAGCAGGGTGCCGTCGTGGGACAGCTCGATTTCTACCCAACCGAGCAGGCGCTCGGCCTCGGCGGGCACGGCGTCGGTGGCCAGGTCGCGGTGATGGCCGAACACTGGCATCAGGTAGCGGGTGGCATCATTGCCGGTGCGCTGCAGCAGTTGCGTGCCGGTGCCGCCGCTGGGCGGCTGGTTGAGCATGCTGGGGCCGGCGTGGGCCAGGCGCGTGCGGTCGGCGGCGAGGAACGCCACGGCGCGCACGTCGACCTGCTCCAGGGCCTGGGCCGCGATGCGCTCCAGTTGCGCCGGGGACTGGCGGGCCAGGGCCGGCGCCGCCAGGGGCGCCAACTGCTCGGCGATCATCTTGCCGCGTTGCAGCAGCTGCGTGCGCAGGTCGCTCTGTTGCAACCAGGTGAAGTAACTGCCCAGCACCAGGGCCATCAGGCTGGCGGGGAGCAAGGCCAGCAGCAGGACGCGGCTGCGGATTCCCAAACGGTCGAGCACACCTGTCTCCTGTCATGTGCCTTGAAAAGCGCTGTTCGCGCATCAGCGGGAACGTTACTCCGCACCGGGGGCATTTGTAAGGCTTTTTGTTTGCCAAGTGAGGCTGGTCCCTCGATGGTGCGTCAGTCGGGCAATGGTTGCCTTGCCAGGAGCGCTTGCCCAATAATCACGCAACTGAGAATCGATGGCAGTTGCCAATGCATCCTGAAGCTATTCGCGCCACCAATATCCTGGCCATCGAGGACGACCCCGTGCTGGGTGCCTACCTGCACGAAGAGCTGCGCCGCGGTGGTTTCCGAGTGACCTGGTGCCGCAGTGGCCTGGAAGGCCTCGAGGCGGCGGGGCGACAGGTCTTCGACTTGGTTCTGCTGGATATCCTGCTGCCTGGCCTCAATGGCCTGGATGCCCTGGCCAGCCTGCGCCGGTGCAGCGCCACGCCTGTCATCCTGATGTCCGCGCTGGGGGCCGAGGCCGACCGTATCAGCGGTTTCGAGCGGGGAGCGGACGACTACCTGCCGAAGCCTTTCAGTTTCGCCGAGCTGCGGGTGCGCATCGAGGCGATCCTGCGCCGGGTGGCCTTCGAGCGGCGTGCGCTGGTGCCAGGCGAGGCGGCGGCGGGGCAGTTGCGCTTCGATGAGCAGGCGGCCGATGTCTGCCTCGCTGGCGCCTGGGCCGGCCTGACCCCTAGTGAGTACCGCCTGCTCGACACCCTGCATCGCAGCCAGGATGAGGTGCTGAGCAAGCCGTTCCTTTATCAGCAGGTGCTGCAGCGTGGCTATTCGCGGCATGACCGCAGTCTGGACATGCATGTCAGCCAGATCCGCCGCAAGCTCAAGGCCATCGGCTATCACGAGCGGCAGGTCCGCACCGTCTGGGGCAAGGGCTATGTGTTCGGCGTGGGCGAGGCCGACTGAACCGTGCTCGATCGCCATTCGCTGTTCTGGAAACTGACCGTCCTGCTGGTGGGCTTCTGTCTGCTCATGATCGGCCTCAGCTACAGCTGGGGTCGCCATATGGAGACCCAGGACGCCTTCCTTTCCGAACCTGCGCGTCAAGTGCTGCGGGGTTACGCGGCCGAGGCGGAGCAGGCCTGGCGCAGCGGCGGCGCTGACGGTGTCGACGCCTGGCTGGCCGGGATGCGTGGGCGCGAGCAAGGCTGGGTGGGGGTGCTCGATGGCGACCTGCAGCCGTTGGGCAGTGCCGACCTGACCGCCGGGCAGGCCCAGCGCCTGACCCGCCTGCGCGGCGTCGATTGGCCGATGAGCCGGCGCAGTATCGGCCAGCCCTGGTTGCGCCTGCCGTTCCCCGGCGCGCCGGAGCAGGGCATGCTGGTGATCGAGCTGCCGGAACGCTTCAACCCGGGCCAGTACCGGTTGTTCTGGCGCATCGTCACCAACGGCATCATCCCTGGACTGTTTACCTTGCTGTTGTGTGTGGGCCTGTACCGCATGCTGATCGTGCCGCTCAATCAATTGCGGGAACAGGCCAGCGCCTGGCGCGCCGACCAGCTGGCGGCGCGCCTGGATTCGCGAACCACCCGGCGCAAGGACGAGCTGGGCGAACTGGCCCGTGCCTTCGATCAGATGGCCGAGCGCCTGCAGGGCACCGTGGCCTTGCAGCAGCAGTTGCTGCGCGACCTGTCCCACGAGCTGCGCACGCCGCTCAGCCGCCTGCGCGTGGCCTGCGACGGCGAGACCGACCTGCAGCGCCTGCGTGAACGCCTGCACCGCGAGGTGGACGGCATGCAGCAACTGGTCGAAGACACCTTGCAGCTGGCTTGGCAGGACGCCGAGCGCGCCCCGCTGAACCTGGAGCCGATCCAGGTGCCGGCGCTGTGGGACCTGCTCAGCGAAAATGCCTGTTACGAAAGCGGCTGGGCACCTGGGCGGTTGCGCTGTGCGTTGCCAGCGGACTGCTGGGTGCGGGGCAGCCTCAACGACCTTGCCCAGGCGCTGGAGAACATGCTGCGCAACGCCATTCGGCACTCGCCCGAGGCGGGGGTGGTGCGTCTGGGCGGCTGGCGTGAAGGCGGGTATTGGCGTATCGACCTGGAGGACGACGGCGGTGGCGTGGCCGAGGAAGACCTCGAGCGGATCTTCGCGCCGTTTTCCAGGTTGGATGGGGCACGGCCCGGGGACGGTGGCTTCGGCTTGGGCTTGAGCATTGCCCGCAATGCGATCCGCCGCCAGGGTGGGCTGGTGTGGGCGGTCAATGGCGAGCGTGGCCTGCGCCTGTGCATGCGCCTGCCTGCCCATGAAGCGGGGCCATCGGTTGGTCCGGCGCGGGCAAGCCCGCTGCCAGGAAGCCACTCCTTATAGCTAGCCGCTATAACCACCGACAATTGCGTGATATGGCCGCGCCGGGTTTGCCGGTATGATAGGCGCCCCTGCCGTCCGGATTGCGAAAACGCCCATGACCCTGCAGTACCCAACCATCGCCGACTGCGTCGGCCATACGCCGCTGGTTCGCCTGCAGCGCATCGCCGGGAACACCAGCAATACCTTGCTGCTCAAGCTCGAAGGCAACAACCCGGCAGGTTCGGTCAAGGACCGCCCGGCGTTGTCGATGATCACCCGTGCCGAACTGCGTGGCCAGATCAAGCCTGGCGACACCCTCATCGAAGCCACCTCCGGCAATACCGGCATCGCCCTGGCCATGGCAGCGGCGATCAAGGGCTACAAGATGATCCTGATCATGCCGGACAACTCCACCGCCGAACGCAAGGCGGCCATGACCGCCTATGGCGCCGAGCTGATCCTGGTGACCAAGGAAGAGGGCATGGAAGGGGCTCGCGATCTCGCGGAAAAACTGCAGGCCGAAGGCCGTGGGCTGGTGCTTGACCAGTTCGCCAACGGCGACAACCCGATCGCGCACTACAACAGCACGGGCCCGGAGATCTGGCAGCAGACCCAGGGCACGATCACCCACTTCGTCAGCTCCATGGGCACGACCGGCACCATCATGGGCTGTTCGCAGTACCTCAAGGAGCAGAACCCGGCGGTGCAGATCATTGGCCTGCAGCCGATGGAAGGCTCAGCCATTCCGGGGATTCGCCGTTGGCCCCACGAGTACCTGCCGAAGATCTTCGACGCCACCCGGGTCGACCGCGTGGTCGACATGTCCCAGCAGGAGGCCGAGGAAACCACCCGTCGCCTGGCCCGCGAAGAGGGCATTTTCTGTGGCGTATCCTCCGGCGGGGCGGTTGCGGCGATGCTGCGCCTGTCCCGTGAAGTCGAGAACGCGGTGATGGTCGCCATCATCTGCGACCGCGGCGACCGTTACCTTTCCACCGGCCTGTTCGATCCGACCTGATGTCCAGAAAGAAAAGCAACACCGGCCTGCGCTTCCAGCCGGCCGGCGGCAACCGTGCCGCACAAGTGCCGGTGGGCAAGAAGCAGCGCCTGCTGATCGAGCGCGTGGCCGGTGACGGCCGCGGCATCGCCTTCAGCGAGGGGCGCACCTGGTTCGTCAGCGGCGCGCTGGGTGGCGAGGACGTCGAGGCGCGGGTACTTGCCGCGCGCGGCAAGGTGGTCGAGGCGCGCCTGGAGCGGGTGTTCCAGGCCAGCCCCGAGCGCCGTGAAGCGCCTTGCCGGCATTACGCCCGCTGTGGTGGCTGCAACCTCCAGCACCTGCCCCATGACGGCCAGCTGGCGCTCAAGCAGCGCCTGCTCGCCGAGCAGTTGCAGCGGGTGGCCGGCGTGCAGCCCGAAGAGTGGGCTGTTCCCTTGTGCGGACCGGAATTCGGCTACCGCCGCCGGGCGCGAGTAGCGGTACGCTGGGATACCAAGGCGCGTCAGCTGGAGGTCGGTTTCCGCGCCGAGGCCAGCCAGGACATCGTTGCCATCGACGACTGCGCGGTGCTGGTACAGCCCTTGCAGGCGATCATGCGCCACCTGCCGACCGTGTTGCGCAGCTTGAGCAAGCCGCAGGCGCTGGGGCATGTGGAGCTGTTCAGCGGTACCGCCGAGGCGGTATTGGTACGGCATGTGGCGCCATTGCCAAGTGAAGACCTGGCGCGGCTCGAGGCATTCTGCCGCGAAGCCGGCGCCCAGTTGTGGCTACAAGGCGAGGGCGAGCCGGCACCGGTGGAGGCCACGGCGCAACTGGGCTTTGCCCTGGAACCCTGGGGCTTGGAGCTGGCCTGGCGACCGGGCGACTTCGTCCAGGTCAATGCCCAGGTCAATACCTTGATGATCCAGCAGGCTTTGGCCTGGCTGGCGCCCCAGGCGCATGAGCGGGTGCTGGACCTGTTCTGCGGCCTGGGCAACTTTGCCTTGCCCCTGGCGCGTCAGGCGCGCGAGGTGGTGGCGGTGGAAGGCGTGCAGGCGATGGTCAGCCGTGCCGAGGCCAACGCCCACGCCAACAATGTGCATAACGCACGGTTTTTTCAGGCCGATTTATCGCAGCCTTTGGCGGGCGCCGGATGGGCTGCCGAGGGCTTTTCTGCGGTACTCTTGGATCCACCGCGCGACGGGGCTTTCGAGGTGGTGCAGGGCATCGCCCGGCTGGGTGCGAAACGGCTGGTCTACGTATCGTGCAATCCGGCCACGCTGGCGCGTGACGCGCAAGTGCTGGTCGGGCAGGGGTACCGGTTAAAAAGGGCCGGGATTCTCGACATGTTTCCTCAGACGGCGCATGTCGAGGCCATGGCGTTATTCGAAGTGGGCTAGCCGGGCTGGCCCTCTTGGTGCGGCCTTCAGGGAGTGAGGGGCGCACAGGTGATAGCCAGTGCACCCGCGTGGTGCGCTGTATGGAAAGGTAAAGCAAAGATGGTACAGGTGAGAGTGCACCAGCCGGTCAACAACGACGGCAGTATCAATCTCGAAGCATGGCTCGATCATGTGGTGAGCGTCGATTCGCAACTCGATCGCCCGGGGTTGAAAGAGGCCTGCGAGTTTGCCCACGAGGTCGAGAAGAAAGGCAACCCGGCCAAGCATTCCTGGGCCGATGGCACGTCCAGTTTCCAGGCGGGGCTCGAGATCGCCGAAATCCTCGCCGACCTCAAGCTCGACCAGGATTCCCTGGTGGCGGCGGTCATCTACCGTTCGGTGCGCGAAGGCAAGGTGACTTTGGCCGAGGTCGGCCAGCGCTTCGGGCCGGTGGTGTCCAAGCTGATCGACGGCGTGCTGCGCATGGCCGCCATCAGTGCCAGCCTCAGCCCGCGCCAGTCGCTGGTGCTCGGCTCCCAGGCGCAGGTCGAGAACCTGCGCAAGATGCTCGTGGCGATGGTCGACGACGTGCGCGTGGCGCTGATCAAGCTGGCCGAACGCACCTGCGCCATCCGGGCGGTGAAGTCCGCCGATGACGAGAAACGCCTGCGCGTGGCCCGCGAGGTGTTCGACATCTATGCGCCGCTGGCGCACCGCCTGGGTATCGGCCATATCAAGTGGGAACTCGAGGACCTGTCGTTCCGCTACCTCGAGCCCGACCAGTACAAGCAGATCGCCAAGTTGCTGCACGAGCGCCGGCTGGACCGCGAGCGGTTCATCAGCGATGTGATGAACCAGTTGCAGAACGAGCTGCTGGCCACCGGTGTCAACGCCGATATCAGTGGCCGGGCGAAACACATCTATTCGATCTGGCGCAAGATGCAGCGCAAGGGCCTGGAGTTCAGCCAGATCTACGACGTGCGTGCGGTACGCGTGCTGGTGCCGGAAGTGCGTGACTGCTACACCGCGCTGGGCATCGTCCACACCCTGTGGCGGCACATTCCGAAAGAGTTCGACGATTACATCGCCAACCCCAAGGAAAACGGCTATCGCTCCCTGCACACCGCGGTGATCGGCCCCGAGGGCAAGGTGCTCGAGGTGCAGATCCGCACCCATGGCATGCACGAGGAAGCCGAGCTGGGTGTCTGCGCCCACTGGCGCTACAAGGGTACCGACGTCAAGCCCAGCTCGAACCACTACGAAGAGAAGATCTCCTGGTTGCGCCAGGTGCTGGAGTGGCACGAGGAACTGGGCGATATCGGCGGCCTGGCCGAACAGCTGCGCGTCGATATCGAGCCGGACCGCGTCTACGTGTTCACCCCCGACGGCCACGCGATCGACCTGCCCAAGGGTTCCACGCCGCTGGACTTCGCCTACCGGGTGCACACCGAGATCGGCCACAACTGCCGTGGCGCCAAGATCAACGGGCGCATCGTGCCGCTGAACTACAGCCTGCAGACCGGCGAGCAGGTGGAGATCATCACCAGCAAGCACGGCAGCCCGAGCCGCGACTGGCTGAACTCCAACCTGGGCTACGTGACCACCTCACGGGCCCGGGCCAAGATCGTCCATTGGTTCAAGCTGCAGGCCCGCGACCAGAACGTCGCCGCCGGCAAGACCCTGCTCGAGCGCGAGCTGTCGCGTCTGGGCCTGCCGCAGGTGGACTTCGAGCGCCTGGCCGAGAAGGCCAACGTCAAGACCGCCGAGGACATGTTCGCCGCCCTCGGTGCCGGCGACCTGCGCCTGGCGCATATGGTCAACGCCGCCCAGCAGTTGCTCGAACCCGAGCGCCTGGAGCCGGTCGAGCTGATCCCGCGCCAGGCGCGGGGCATCCGTTCGGGCAAGCGCAACGACATCCAGATCCAGGGCGTCGGCAACCTGCTCACGCAGATGGCCGGCTGCTGCCAGCCGCTGCCGGGCGATGCCATCGTCGGCTACATCACCCAGGGTCGTGGCGTGAGCATTCACCGCCAGGACTGCGCTTCGGTGCTGCAGTTGGCGGGCAAGGAGCCGGAGCGCATGATCCAGGTCAGCTGGGGGCCGATCCCGGTGCAGACCTACCCGGTCGACATCATCATCCGTGCCTACGACCGCCCGGGTTTGCTGCGCGACGTTTCGCAGGTGCTGCTCAACGAGAAGATCAACGTGCTGGCGGTCAACACCCGCTCGAACAAGGAAGACAACACCGCCTTGATGTCGCTGACCATCGAGATCCCTGGGCTGGACGCCCTCGGGCGCCTGCTTGGCAGGATCTCGCAGTTGCCCAACATCATCGAGACGCGGCGTAACCGTACCCCTTGAGACAGAACGGGGCCGCTGTGCGGCCCATCGCTGGCAAGCCAGCTCCCACAGGTACGGCATAACCCTGTGGGAGCCGGCTTGTCGGCGATCGAGGGCAAGGCCCTCGCTGAGGAAAAGATATTCATGACCTACACCCTCGACGACCTGCTGCACCTGATGGCCCGCCTGCGCGACCCGCAATACGGTTGCCCCTGGGACCTCAAGCAGGACTACGCCAGCATCGTCCCGCACACGATCGAAGAGGCCTATGAAGTGGCCGACACCATCGACCGCGGCGACTTCGAGCACCTGCAGGGCGAGCTGGGCGACCTGCTGTTCCAGGTGGTCTACTACAGCCAGCTGGCACGGGAAGAAGGGCGTTTCGAGTTCGACGGCGTGGTCGATGCGATCACCCGCAAGCTGATCCGCCGCCACCCCCATGTATTCCCCACCGGCGAGCTCTATGCGCCGCTGGACACCCCCATGCTGGACGAGGCCCAGGTCAAGTCGCGCTGGGAAGAGATCAAGGCCGAGGAGCGCGCCGAGAAGAGCGAGCCTGAACAGCTCTCGCTGCTCGACGATGTGCCGGCGGCCTTGCCTGCGCTGTCACGGGCGGCCAAGCTACAGAAGCGCGCCGCCACGGTCGGCTTCGACTGGCCGGACGCGCTGCCGGTGCTGGACAAGGTGCGCGAGGAGCTCGACGAAGTGCTGCAGGCCATGGCCGATGGCGACAGCGATGCGCTTGAAGATGAGCTGGGCGACCTGCTGTTCGCCACCGTCAACCTGGCCCGCCATCTGCGCCACGACCCGGAAAACGCCTTGCGCCGCGCCAATCGCAAATTCGAGCGGCGCTTCCGATTCATCGAACAGGCATTGCGCGAGCAGGGCCTGAACATCCAAGATCGTACCCTCGACGAGCTGGACGCCCTGTGGGGCGAGGCCAAGCGTCAGGAAAAGAACCTGCCCAGCTGCGGCTGAGCTGATGCATAAGTGAGTGAACTTCCATGAGCCTTTCCCTTCGCGACCAATTGCTCAAAGCCGGTCTGGTCAACCAGAAACAGGTTTCTCAGACCAACAAGGCCGAGAAAAAACAGAAACGCCTGGAGCACAAGGGCCAGGCCGAGGTGGACGACAGCCAGCAGCGCCTGGCCAAGGAAGCCCTGGCCGAGAAAGCCCGAAAAGACCAGGAGCTGAACCGCCAGGTCCAGGAAAAAGCCGAGCAGAAGGCCCGTGCCGCGCAGATCAAGCAATTGATCGAGGCGACCCGCCTGCCCAAGCTGAATACCGAGGACTACTACAACTTCGTCGATGACAAGAAGGTCAAGCGCATCGCCGTCAACGCGCTGATGCGCAGCAAACTGAGCAACGGCGCACTGGCCGTCGTCGCCCATGGCGGTGGCTACGAAGTGATTCCACGCGAGGCGGCGGTGAAGATCCAGGAGCGCGACCCCAATCGCATCCTGCTGCTCAACACCCATGTCGAGGAGGCGGACGAGGACGACCCGTACGCAGCCTACAAGATCCCTGACGATCTGATGTGGTAAGCATGAAAAACCCCGCCTAGGCGGGGTTTTTCGTTTGAAGGGGGTGTTATTGCGACGGTCGCTGGTTCTCTAGGTATTCCAGCTCCATGCGGTACTGCTGGGCTTGGTGCTCATCATGGAACATACCGACCAGTTGGCCCTGTTGATGCACATCCCAGATCCGCACACCAGCGGCCAGGCCTTCGTGGGACATTTTCGATTCGTCGCGTTCGGTTACTTGGACTGTCATCGTTAAACTCCACTGCTTCAGTTGGCTGCGACAGCGTGTCGCACACCCTCTTTATAGAGTTTGTTAGCAGGCTAAGTAAATAAAACAGCGATGAAACAAGTTTCATGAATGGGCCAATCGCGGGGCAAGCCCGCTCCCACGAATCGAGCACAAATACGTGGGAGCGGGCTTGCCCCGCACAAGGCGGGGCTTCGGGTATTGCAGGCAGCGCTATCAGTTGCCTTTGACCGCCTTGCCGTCCACCGTGCCATCCTGCAGCACGATCACGTATTCCTTGCCATCGGTCTCGACCTGGCGCAGTTGCACCAGCAGGTAGTCCCAGTCCTTGGCGAACCACAGCTCGGTGATGCGCTTGCTCTGGCTAGGGTCGCGCACGCGCTCGACCTTAACCGCGTCGACCTGGCCAGTCTTGGTGGCCACTTTCTCGGTGCCCAGCACGCGGAAGTCGTAGGTGTCGATCTCATCACCGTCGACCACCTGGTAGGTCATGCTCTTCTTGCCGGCGGCCACGTCATGCTGCAGTGCCAGTTGATAGGACGACTTGTCCAGCACGCCACGGTTGAGCGGCAGGCTGATCGCGTCGCCACGGTCGCTGCCAGTCACCTTCTTGCCGGTCCAGTCGAAGGTGAGGTCGACTTTCTTCGCCTTGCCCAGGCCGCCGCGTTCGAAGTGGTACTTCTGCGGCAGCAAGGTGTCGTTGTCGAGCTTGAGGGTGCTTTGCTCGGTCAGGCTGGCGATCATCATGGAGGCCTTGAAATTAAGGTCCCAAGTACCGTTGGCGTTCTTCACCAGGCTGCGCTCGGCAGTGCCGCTCATGGGCAGCTGCTTCCAGTCAGCCGTATAGCTGGCTGCGAAAGGCTTCAGATCAGCTGCCTGGAGGGGCAGGGCGAGCACGGCGAGAGCCAAGAGCAGGGCGCGACGCATAAATTCTCCTAGGATCGAATCAAGTGACCGCTGGCCGCCAGCGGCTGGCCATCCAGTAATGCACCGTGCTCGCCCAGACGCAAGCGTCCTTCGGCGAACCAGCGCACCGCCAGCGGGTAGATCTGGTGTTCCTGCAGGTGCACGCGCTGGGCAAGCGTCTGCGCGCTGTCATCCGCTGCCACCGGCACCACAGCCTGTACGACCAGAGGCCCGCCATCGAGTTCCTCGGTGACGAAGTGCACGCTGCAGCCGTGCTCCGCATCACCGGCTTCCAGGGCGCGCTGGTGAGTGTGCAAGCCTTTGTACTTGGGCAACAGTGACGGATGTATGTTGAGCAGCCGGCCTTGATAGTGGCGCACGAAGCCGCCACTCAAGATGCGCATGAAGCCAGCCAGCACCACAAGGTCAGGCGCGAAGCCGTCGATCAGCGCCATCAGCGCCGCATCGAAGGCTTCGCGGCCGTCGAAGCCCTGGTGCTCCAGCAGCGCGGTGTCGATGCCGGCTGCCTTGGCGCGTTCCAGGCCGTAGGCATCGGCACGGTTGGAAATCACCGCGCGGATGCGTACTGGGCCGTTGCTGGCGCTGTTGCTGTCGATCAGCGCTTGCAGGTTGCTGCCGGAGCCCGACAGCAGTACCACGACGTTGCAGGTCTTGCCCGGCATCAGTGTGCCTTGAGGTTCTTGAGCTCGACCTGGGCGGCGCCTTCGGCGGCCTCGGCGATCTGGCCGATGACCCACGGCTGCTCGCCGGCGGCGCGCAGCACGTTCAGGGCGTTGTCGACCTGGTCCTGGGCGACGCAGATGACCATGCCCACGCCGCAGTTCAGCACGCGGTGCATTTCATGTTCGTCGACGTTGCCTTTTTCCTGCAGGAAGTCGAACACCACCGGGCGCTGCCAGCTGGCCACGTCGACCACTGCCTGGGCGCCTTTTGGCAGCACGCGCGGGATGTTGTCCAGCAGGCCGCCGCCGGTGATGTGAGCCATGGCCTTGACCGCGCCGGTCTGTTTGATCAGCTGCAGCAGGGGCTTGACGTAGATGCGGGTCGGCGCCATCAGCAGGTCGGCCAGCGGCTTGCCGTCGAGCTGGGTGTTGTCGATGTCGGTGCCGGACACTTCGAGGATCTTGCGGATCAGCGAGTAGCCGTTGGAGTGCGGGCCGGAGGACGGCAGGGCGATCAGGGCGTCGCCGGTGACCACTTTCGAGCCGTCGATGATCTCGGCCTTTTCCACCACGCCGACGCAGAAACCGGCCAGGTCGTAGTCTTCACCTTCGTACATGCCTGGCATCTCGGCGGTTTCACCACCGACCAGCGAGCAGCCGGCCAGTTCGCAACCGGCGCCGATGCCGGTGACCACGGTGGCGGCCACGTCGACGTTGAGCTTGCCGGTGGCGTAGTAGTCGAGGAAGAACAGCGGCTCGGCGCCGCACACCACCAGGTCGTTGACGCACATGGCGACCAGGTCCTGGCCGATGCTGTCGTGCTTGTTCAGGTTCAGCGCCAGGCGCAGCTTGGTGCCGACGCCGTCGGTGCCGGAGACCAGCACCGGCTGCTTGTAGCCGGCCGGGATCTCGCAGAGGGCGCCGAAGCCGCCCAGGCCACCCATGACTTCAGGGCGTGCGGTGCGCTTGGCGACGCCCTTGATGCGTTCGACCAGTGCTTCGCCGGCGTCGATGTCTACACCGGCGTCTTTGTAGCTCAGGGAGGGTTGCTTGCTCATTGATCCAGGCCTTTAGGAGGGAGGGATTCAGAAAAACGACCGGGACGGCCAAGGCCACTTTCAGAAACGGTGGCTGCCTGTACGTCACTGGTCTGCGAAGGCGCGCGATTTTATCAGGGTTGCCCCAAGGCGGCCATCCTCAGGCCGACGGGCAGGCGGGAAATCTGGGCAAAAAACGCTGTTTCACCCTGTGCGACTGGTTGCCGCGTCGGCGCCTGTATAAGGTATAGGCATGGCGACGTGCGCAAAGGCGCGGCTCGGCGGAGCATTTTCCGGCGTGGCGCGGTCACAGCCCACAGGCAAGGGCGCGTCGCCCCAAGGTCATCTGGACAGGAATCCTCAATGCGTCTTCTCAATTTCCTCGCTGGCGCCTGCCTCGCTGTGGCCGGCACCCTCGCGCAGGCCGAAACCGTCTCGGGCCTGTATCAGGTTCGCGAGCCCGTCGAAGGGCAGGGCAGCGAGGCCCGCGCCCAGGCGACCGGCAAGGCGCTCGATACCCTGGTGCTGCGCCTGACCGGCGACCCCAAGGCCGCGCAGAACCCGGCGCTGGCCGCGCTGCGCAAGGACCCGCAACAGATCATCAACCAGGTCGGCACCGAGGCAGGCCCACCGGAGTCGGTGCTGGTCGAGTTCGACCCCGGCAGCACCGAGCGCGCCCTGCGCCAGGCCGGGCTGGCATTGTGGGGCAGCAACCGGCCGTCGGTCCTGGGCTGGTGGCTGAACGACAGTGTCGAGGGCAGCAGCCTGGTCGGCGATGGCCAGGGCGCCGCCGAGCCATTGCGCCGTGCAGCCCAGCATCGCGGCCTGCCCCTGCGCCTGCCATTGGCCGATCTGCAGGAGCAACTGGTGGCCAATGCCAAGCTGCTCGAGGGTAACGACCCCGCGCCGCTGCGCGAGGCGTCCGAGCGCTATGGCGCCGATGCCTTGCTGGCGGTGCACGCCCATGAGGCCGACGGCAAGTGGCAGGGCAAGTGGCAGTTGTGGCTGGGCGACCAGCGTGAACAGGGCAATGCCGAGGGCAGCGATCAGGCGGCCCTGGCCGATGCGGTGCTGCTGGCGGTGAGCAACCGCCTGGCGCCGCGTTATGTCACACGGCCAGGCGCCAGCAGCGACCTGCAGGTACAGGTGCAGGGGATGAACCTGCAGCGTTACGCCGAACTGAGCCGGGTACTGGAGCCTTATGGCGCCCGTTTGCAGATGGCCGAAGGCGGCACCTTGACCTACCGGGTCAGCGGCAATCGCGAGCAATTGCGCGCCCAGCTGGGCCTGGCCAAGCTGCAGGAGCTGCCTGCCGAGCCTGCAGCCGCCACGCCTGCGCCGAGCGCGCAGGGCGATACCGGCACAACGCCGCCCACCACTGCCGCAACGCCGTTCGACGGCTTGCGCTTTCGCTGGTAAGGAGTGGCGCAAATGACTGACATGCGTCGTTGGGTCTGGGTGGGCGCGGCCTTGGTGATCGCCGTGCTGCTGTACTTCCTGCACAACATCCTCTCACCGTTCCTGGTGGGCATCCTGCTGGCCTACCTGGCCGACCCGCTGGTCGATCGCCTGGAGCGGCTCGGGCTGTCGCGCACCTGGGGCGTGGTGGTGGTGTTCAGCCTGTTCACCCTGATCTTCCTGGCCTTGTTGCTGGTGCTGGTGCCGATGCTGGCCAAGCAGTTGCTGCGCCTGTACGAGCTGGCGCCGCAGATGCTCGACTGGCTGCAGCACGTGGCGCTGCCTTGGGTGCAGAGCCGCCTGGGCTTGGCCGACGGCTTCTGGAAGTTCGACAAGATCAAGGCCGCGATCGGCGAGCACATGGGCCAGACCACCGACATCGTCGGCGTGCTGCTGTCCCAGGCCACCGCCTCGAGCCTGGCGCTGATCGGCTGGCTGGCCAACCTGGTGCTGATCCCGGTGGTGGGCTTCTACCTGCTGCGTGACTGGGACCTGATGATGGCCAAGCTGCGCAGCCTGCTGCCGCGCCAGCGCGAGCCGCAGGTGGTGGGGCTGGCCGGCGAGTGCCACGAGGTGCTGGGGGCGTTCGTGCGCGGGCAACTGCTGGTGATGCTGGCGTTGGGCGTCATCTATTCCTCGGGGCTGATGCTGGTGGGCCTGGAGCTGGGCCTGCTGATCGGCATGCTGGCGGGGCTGGCGGCGATCGTGCCATACATGGGCTTCATCATCGGCATCGGCGCGGCGCTGGTCGCCGGGTTGTTCCAGTTCGGCGGCGACCTCTACCCCATGCTCGGTATCGTCGCGGTGTTCATGGTCGGGCAGGCGCTGGAGGGCATGGTGCTGACGCCGCTGCTGGTGGGCGACCGCATCGGCCTGCATCCGGTGGCGGTGATCTTCGCGATCCTGGCTGGCGGCGAGTTGTTCGGCTTTACCGGGGTGCTGCTGGCGCTGCCGGTGGCGGCGGTGATCATGGTGTTGCTGCGCCATGTCCATGACCTGTACAAGGAATCGGACATGTACGCCGGGGAAGTAGACCCGGATCTGTGAGCGATCGCGGGGCAAGCCCGCTCCCATGCCCGGAGTCTTGAGCACCCGGCGGGGGGCGGGCTTGCCCCGCGATGTGCTTACATTAAACGCAACTGCTTGATTTTACTTGTGCTATTCCCCTGCCGGATTGTGCCGTCCGCGTTGCGGGTATAGACTTTGCACACTGTTCATCAAAGGCCCCCTGTGGTCCCCGCGACCGCCCGCGAGCATGAAACCGATCCAGTTGCCCCTGGGTGTGCGTCTGCGCGACGACGCCACCTTCATCAACTACTACCCCGGCGCCAATGCCGCGGCACTGGGCTATGTCGAGCGGCTCTGCGAAGCCGACGCCGGCTGGACCGAAAGCCTCATCTACCTGTGGGGCAAGCAGGGCGTGGGCCGTACCCATCTGTTGCAGGCCGCCACCCACCGTTTCCAGCAACTGGGCGAGCCCGCCGTGTACCTGCCCCTGGCGCAATTGCTCGAGCGTGGCGTCGAACTGCTCGACCATCTCGAGCAATACGAGCTGGTATGCATCGATGACCTGCACGTGATCGCGGGCAAGGCCGACTGGGAAGAGGCCATGTTCCACCTGTTCAACCGCTTGCGCGACAGTGGCCGGCGCCTGCTGCTGGCAGCCTCCAGCTCGCCGCGGGAGCTGCCGATCAAGCTGGCCGACCTCAAGTCGCGGCTGACCCTGGCGCTGATCTTCCAGATGCGCGGGATGTCCGACGAGGACAAGCTGCGCGCCCTGCAACTGCGCGCTTCGCGCCGCGGCCTGCACCTGACCGACGAAGTCGGCCACTTCATCCTCACCCGTGGCACGCGCAGCATGAGCGCGCTGTTCGACCTGCTCGAACGTCTCGACCAGGCTTCCTTGCAGGCCCAGCGCAAGCTGACCATTCCCTTCCTCAAGGAAATCCTCGGCTGGTAGCGCTGAAAACACGGTGCCAGAGCGTCGAATCGGAAAAGTCACATGTTTTTCGATAAAATTTGCAAATGGGTCCGATAGAAGGCATAGTTTCCCCCTTCTAAAGGACTACAGACACGGTCGTGCCCATGCTGAAGCGCTTCGCACCCCTCGTGCCACTTGCACTTGTCACCCTTCTTTACGGCTGTGCCTCCACCGGCCCGGTCGCGCCTTCGCAGGATCAACGCATGGCCACCGAGCAATCGGTCAAGGCCAAGGCTTCCGCTTCTTCCATATTCACCGAGGAAGAGCTGGCCAGCGAAGATGACCTCGAGGCATTTTCCAGCAACAGCAAGCCGTACCAGTTGCCCGTGCTGGCCGACAGTATTCTCGAACGCGGCATGGCGCTGATCGGTACCCGCTACCGCTTCGGTGGCACCTCCGAGAAGTCCGGCTTCGACTGCAGCGGTTTCATCGGCTACCTGTTCCGCGAAGAGGCCGGCATGAACCTGCCGCGTTCGACCCGCGAGATGATCAACGTCGACGCACCGAAAGTTGCGCGCAACAAGCTCAAGCCCGGCGACCTGCTGTTCTTCAGCACCAACGGTCGTGGTCGCGTCAGCCACGCCGGCATCTACCTGGGTGACAACCAGTTCATCCATTCCAGCAGCCGCCGCAGCGGTGGCGTGCGCATCGACAGCCTGGGCGATCGCTACTGGAGCAAGACCTTCATCGAGGCCAAACGCGCGCTCGCCATGGCGCCGACCACGATCTCGCGCAATTGAATTGATATCAAAATGCTGTACCCTGCCACGGCGGCGTAGCTGAAAAGCTCGCCGCCGTGCGCATTTACAGAAAGCGTCTAATCTAAATTCTCAACTCTTTTTACCTTCGGCCATGGCCGGGGGCTTCCCGACAGGACGTTTACATCATGGCGATGTTGGCGCGCTTCGCATTCTTCTCCCTCGTGGCCCTGCTCGCGGCCTGCTCCAGCCGTGCACCCGCTCCGGCACCGATGGCCAAGGCCCCAATGGTGTTCAACCCATCGCCCTCGTCGCCCGCGGCGGACGATGTGCTGTTCCGCGCCATCGGCCTGGTGGGCACGCCCTATCGCTGGGGTGGCAATACCCCGGACTCGGGCTTTGATTGCAGCGGCCTGATTGGCTACGTGTACCGTGACGCCGCCGGCATCAGCCTGCCGCGCACCACCCGCGACATGATCGTCATGCGTGCGCCGAACGTGGATCTCGATGCGCTGCAGTCCGGCGACCTGGTGTTCTTTGCCACCAGTGGCGGCTCGCAGGTCAGCCATGCCGGGATCTATGTGGGTGAGGGGCGCTTCGTGCATGCACCGTCCACCGGTGGCACCGTGCGCCTCGACTACTTGTCGAACAGCTACTGGGCCAAGGCCTACCTCCAGGCCAAGCGAGTACTGCCGCCGGGGCATCTGGCGCAAAATCCCTGACGCCATGGTCGCCGCCGGGCCAGGCTAGACCTATCTAACGCCCGCTTTTTGCGGTGCCGATGACCTCGTCCGATTCCAATGATCCAGGAATCGGTTGCTGGTTGGTGATGTGCTGGTCAATTCGGATATGGCTTCGAGGACTGAAGCGCGCCTCAGGCCTGCTTGAGCAGCAAGGCCACCCCCGGAAAGTACTGCCCCAGCTCGTTGTGCAGCTTGCGATAGGCATAAGGAAAGTACCAGGCGATTGCACAGGCGGTGTGTTTCTGCAGGTCATCGACCAGGTCTTGCAGCTCCTCGGGGCTGGCGTGCTGGCCGGCCTTCCACGGGGTGACGAACAACGCCCCGGCCTTGAGCTGGCTGGCATAGGCGATCGCCTTGGCCTGGATGGCGCTTTCCTGCAGCGCCGGCGCCAGGTCGAGGCGGGCGAGGCGCGGCCAGCGCTGGCTGCAGTGCAAGTGGATCGATTCCTCGGCGCTGCTGATGGCCAGGTCGCCACGGGCTTCGCGTTCGCCTTCGTCGCGCTGTTTCTTGCTCGTGTACTGCTGCAGCGCCACCAGCTCGGCCTGCCAGGACGCAGCCGCGAGCAGCCCGGCATTGGCGGCTGCACCGTGCCAGTAAGGGGCTTCGTTGTCGCCCTGGAACTGGTTGAAGCGGTCGATGCAGTCGACCCAGCGTTCCAGGGCCGGGCGCAGGAATTCCAGGCGCGGGTTATTGATGATCAGGCCTTGCATGCTGCGCTCCTTGTATTTGTGATCGAGGTCAGTCGAAATAGTGGCTATGTGATATCACTGCTTTGAGTGTGGCACAAGCTGGCGAATCGGCCATTGATCCAGGCCGGATCGGTCCTCGTTCGATTGACGCTCCCGGTGCAACCCTCTAACCTTCGCGGCGTGTTTCAGGTGCCCGGCGAACCGAGGTTCGGCAGGGTGAAACTGGGAAGCCGGTGGGCGCCAGCAGGCGCGAATCCGGCGCTGCCCCCGCAACGGTAGGTGAGTCGAAGACGGCGCATGGCCACTGGGTACAGGTATCCGGGAAGGCGCGTCGTCCGGGCATGGCCCGCTCACGAGCCCGGAGACCGGCCTGTCACTGCCAACGGCATCACGGAGGGTGATGTGCAGTGCGATGTGGCCTGGGGCCACGGCCCCTGCGCGTTCTCCGTCTGCCCGCCTTTTCCCTGTCGCCAACCGGCGACAGCCTGCGGAGACCCCTGATGAGCGAATCCACCGAACGCGACGAACGTCACCTGGCGCGCATGCTGCGCAAGAAGGCGATCATCGACGAGCGCATCGCCAATTCCCCCAACGAATGCGGCCTGCTGCTGGTACTGACCGGCAATGGCAAGGGCAAGAGCAGCTCGGCTTTCGGCATGCTCGCCCGCGCCCTGGGCCATGGCATGCAGTGCGGCGTGGTGCAGTTCATCAAGGGCCGCAACAGCACCGGCGAAGAGCTGTTCTTCCGTCGCTTCCCTGAGCAGGTGCGCTATCACGTGATGGGCGAGGGCTTTACCTGGGAGACCCAGGACCGCCAGCGCGACATCGCCGCTGCCGAAGCGGCCTGGGCGGTATCGCGCCAGTTGCTGCAGGATCCGTCGATCCAGTTCGTGGTGCTCGATGAGCTGAACATCGCCCTCAAGCATGGCTACCTCGACCTCGACCAGGTGCTCTCGGACATCCAGGCCCGCCCACCGATGCAGCACGTGATCGTCACCGGCCGCGCGGCCAAGCCCGAAATGATCGAACTGGCCGACACCGTCACCGAGATGGGCATGCTCAAGCACGCCTTCCAGGCCGGTATCCGCGCACAGAAGGGCGTCGAGCTGTGAGTGACTCACGCCAATGCCCCGCCGTGCTGATCGCTGCCCCGGCCTCGGGCCAGGGCAAGACCACGGTGACCGCCGCTCTGGCCCGCCTGCACCGCAACCTCGGGCGCAAGGTGCGGGTGTTCAAGTGCGGGCCTGACTTTCTCGACCCGATGATCCTCGAGCGCGCCAGCGGTGCGCCGGTCTACCAGCTGGACTTGTGGATGATCGGTGCCGAGGAGAGTCGTCGCCTGCTGTGGGAAGCGGCGGGCGAGGCCGACCTGATTCTGATCGAAGGCGTGATGGGGCTGTTCGACGGCACGCCGTCGAGCGCCGACCTGGCCCGCCATTTCGGCGTGCCGGTGCTGGCGGTGATCGATGGCACGGCCATGGCCCAGACCTTCGGCGCCCTGGCCCTGGGCCTGGCGCGCTACCAGCCCGACCTGCCGTTCGCCGGAGTGCTGGCCAACCGGGTTGGCAGCCTGCGCCATGCGCAGTTGCTCGAAGGCAGTCTCACCGAAGGCCTGCGCTGGTACGGCGGGTTGTCCCGCGAGCGTGGCATCGAGCTGCCCAGCCGCCACCTGGGCCTGGTCCAGGCCAGTGAACTCAACGACCTGGACGCGCGCCTGGATGCCGCCGCCGAAGCGCTCGGTGCCAGCTGCGATGCCGCATTGCCGCCACCGGTCGGTTTTGCCCGGCCTGAGCCGCTGGGCGTAACCACGCCGCTTGCCGGGGTGCGCATCGGGGTGGCCCACGACGAAGCCTTCGCCTTCACCTATGGCGCTAACCTGGACCTGCTGCGCAGCCTCGGCGCGCAGCTCGAATTCTTCTCGCCGTTGCATGATCGGGAGTTGCCTGATGTAGACAGCCTGTACCTGCCAGGCGGCTACCCGGAGTTGCACCATCAGGCCCTGGCCGCCAACGCTCCCATGCTGGGGGCGATCCGTGGCCACCACGCCGAGGGCAAGCCGCTGCTGGCCGAATGTGGCGGCATGCTCTACCTGCTCGACGCACTGACCGATGTGGCCGGTGTGCGTGCATCGCTGGCAGGCCTGCTGCCGGGCGAGGCAACCATGCAGAAGCGCCTGGCGGCCCTGGCCCTGCAGGCCGTCGAGTTGCCCGAAGGCACCCTGCGCGGCCACACCTATCACCATTCGCTGACCAGCACCGAGCTGGAACCGATTGCCCGTGGCCTGAGCCCCAATGGCGGACGCGGCAACGAGGCGGTCTACCGCCTGGGGCGGCTGACCGCTTCCTACGTACACTTCTATTTTCCGTCCAACCCCGATGCGGCGGCGGCGCTGTTGCGACCATGAGCGAACACGCGTATAGCGCCGTTGAGCGCGCGGCGATCTACCGGGCCATCGGCGAGCGCCGCGACATGCGCCATTTTGCCGGCGGCGAGGTGGCGCCCGAGTTGCTGGGGCGTCTGCTGGCCGCCGCTCACCAGGCCCCCAGCGTGGGCCTGATGCAGCCCTGGCGCTTCATTCGTATCAGCCAGCGTGATTTGCGCGAACGTATCCAGGCTTTGGTGGAGGAGGAGCGGGTGCGCACCGCCGAAGCCCTGGGCGAGCGCTCCGATGAGTTCATGAAGCTCAAGGTCGAAGGCATCAACGACTGCGCCGAGGTGCTGGTGGCAGCGCTGATGGACAAGCGCGAGGCGCATGTTTTCGGCCGCCGCACCCTGCCGGAGATGGACCTGGCTTCGCTGGCCTGCGCCATCCAGAACCTGTGGCTGGCGGCGCGGGCCGAAGGGCTGGGCATGGGCTGGGTGTCGCTGTTCGAACCCCGGGCCCTGGCCGAGCTGCTCGGTATGCCCGCAGGCGCAAAGCCCATGGCGGTGCTGTGCCTGGGGCCGGTGACCGAATTCTACCCGGCGCCGATGCTGGTGCTCGAAGACTGGGCCGAGCAACGGCCGTTGAGTGACATGCTGTACGAGAACCATTGGGGAGAATGCCCATGAGCGTGGCCTTGCTGACCGTGGCCGGCGTGGCCCTGGATGCACTGCTGGGTGAGCCGCGGCGGCGCCATCCGCTGGTGGGCTTCGGCAACCTTGCCGCGCGCCTGGAGCAGCGCTTCAACGCCGGTGGCCGGGGCTGGCGCAGCCACGGTGTCACGGCCTGGTTCCTGGCGGTGGTGCCGCTGACCTTGCTGGCGCTGATCCTTTCCTGGCTGCCCGCTATCGGCTGGCTGGTGGACGTGCTGGCGTTGTACTGCGCCCTGGGCCTGCGCAGCCTTGGCGAGCATGTGCTGCCGGTGGCCCAGGCACTGCGTCAGGGCGACCTGGAGGAGGCGCGGCGGCGCGTCGGTTACCTGGTCAGCCGCGAGACCCGCGAACTGGACGAACCTGCCGTGGCCCGGGCGGCCACCGAGTCGGTGCTGGAGAACGGCAGCGATGCGGTATTCGCCGCGCTGTTCTGGTTCGTCGTGGCCGGGGCGCCTGGGGTGGTGCTGTATCGCCTGAGCAATACCCTGGATGCCATGTGGGGCTATCGCAACGACCGTTTCGAGCGCTTCGGCTGGTGCGCGGCGCGCATCGACGATGGGCTGAATTATATTCCCGCCAGGCTGGTGGCGCTGACCTATGCGCTGCTGGGCAAGACTCGGTTGGCCCTGGCCTGCTGGCGCAAGCAGGCGCCGCTGTGGGACAGCCCCAACGCCGGCCCGGTGATGGCGGCGGGGGCCGGAGCCCTGGGGGTGGAGCTGGGTGGCCCGGCGGTGTATCACGGCGAGCTGCACGAACGCCCGCGCCTGGGCGAGGGGCCGATGGCCGACGCCGACGCCATCGAGCGTGGCTGGAGCCTGGTGCAGCGCGGCGTGTGGCTGTGGGTGCTATTGATCTGCGTGGGAGCCTACCTGAATGCTTGAGCACGGTGGCCGCCTGCTACGGGCGGTGAAACAGTACGCGATCCCTCGGCACCAGTGGCTCGACCTGTCCAGTGGTATCGCACCCTGGCCCTACCCGATACCGCCGATTCCCGTGGACGCCTGGGCTCGACTGCCCGAGACCGAGGACGGCCTGGAGGCGGCTGCACGGCGCTACTATGGCGCGCAACCGCTGCTGGCGGTAGCTGGCTCCCAGGCGGCGATCCAGGCCTTGCCGTACCTGCGCCCGATCGGTCGGGTCGGGGTGCTGACGCCATGCTATGCCGAACATCCGCATGCCTGGGAGCGGGCGGGGCATGCGCTGGTCGAGCTGGATGAGGCCCAGGTCGAGGACGTACTCGACAGCCTGGATGTCCTGGTGCTGGTCAATCCCAACAACCCCACCGGTCGCCGTGTGCCCCGCGAACGCCTGCTGGCCTGGCATGCGCGTCTGGCTGCGCGGGGTGGCTGGTTGTTGGTGGACGAAGCCTTCATGGACAACACGCCCGCACACAGTGTGGTCGATCAGGCCGGACAACCCGGGCTGATCGTGCTGCGCTCGTTCGGCAAGTTCTTCGGCTTGGCCGGCGTGCGGCTGGGCTTCGTCGTCGCCGAGGCGGATGTGTTGCGGCAACTGGCCGAGGCGCTCGGGCCCTGGACCGTCAGTGGCCCGACCCGCGTACTGGGGCAGGCGTGCTTCGCCGACGAGGCGACGCACCTGGCGCAGATTGCCCGGTGCGCCCTGGCCAGCCAGCGCCTGGCCAGGTTGCTCGAAGGCGCAGGCTTGCCACCCAGCGGCGGTTGCGACCTGTTCCAGTACGTGCGTGACGAACGCGCCACGCACCTGCACGACTACCTCGCCCGCCGGGGCATCCTGGTGCGGCTGTTCGAGCGACCGTGCGCGCTGCGCTTCGGCCTGCCCGCCACGGCGGCTGACGAACAACGCCTGGCCCAGGCCCTGGCGGACTACCACAAGGAATCGGCATGACCACCCTCATGGTGCAAGGCACCACCTCCGATGCCGGCAAGAGCACGCTGGTCACCGCCCTGTGCCGCTGGCTGCTGCGCCAGGGCATCGCCGTGGTGCCGTTCAAGCCACAGAACATGGCGCTCAACAGCGCCGTGACCGCCGACGGCGGCGAGATCGGTCGCGCCCAGGCGGTGCAGGCCCAGGCCTGCCGGCTGGCGCCGCACACCGACATGAACCCGGTGCTGCTCAAGCCCAACAGCGACACCGGCGCCCAGGTGATCGTCCATGGCCGGGCGGTGACCAGCATGAACGCCGTGGCCTATCACGACTACAAGACCATCGCCATGCAGGCGGTGTTGGCCTCCCACGAGCGCCTGAGCGAAGCCTATCCGGTGGTGATGGTCGAAGGTGCTGGTTCCCCGGCGGAGATCAACCTGCGGGCCGGCGATATCGCCAACATGGGCTTTGCCGAGGCGGTCGACTGCCCGGTGATCCTGGTGGCCGATATCAACCGGGGCGGCGTGTTCGCCCACCTGGTCGGCACCCTGGAGTTGCTGTCGGCGAGCGAGCAGGCGCGGGTCAAGGGCTTCGTCATCAACCGTTTCCGTGGTGACATCGCCTTGTTGCAACCTGGCCTGGACTGGCTGGAGCAGCGCACCGGCAAGCCGGTGCTGGGCGTGCTGCCCTACGTCACCGACCTGCACCTGGAGGCCGAGGATGGCATCGATACGCGCCAGGGCGAAAAGGGTGAGCGCTTGCTGAAGGTGATCGTCCCGGTGTTGCCGCGCATCAGCAACCACACCGACTTCGACCCGCTGCGCCTGCACCCTCAGGTGGATCTGCAGTTCATCGGCCCGGGCCAGCCGATTCCGCCTGCCGACCTGATCATCCTGCCCGGCTCCAAGAGCGTACGCGGCGACCTGGCGCAATTGCGCGAGCGCGGCTGGGACATGGCCATCGCTCGGCACCTGCGTTATGGCGGTAAGCTCATCGGCATCTGCGGTGGCCTGCAGATGCTCGGCGAGCAGGTGCATGATCCCCTGGGTCTTGAGGGGCCGGCCGGCTCCAGTGATGGCCTGGGCCTGCTGGCGTACAGCACCGTGCTGGAATCCGAGAAGCAGTTGCGTAATGTGGCGGGCACGCTCGATCTCGAGCAGGCCCCGGTGGCGGGGTATGAGATCCATGCCGGCGTCACCAGCGGGTTGGCGCTGGAGCGCCCCGCAGTGCAACTGGCCGATGGCCGTGCCGATGGCGCCATCAGCGCCGACGGGCAGATCCTCGCCACCTACCTGCATGGCCTGTTCGAGGGTAGCCAGTCGTGCGCCGCGCTGCTGCGCTGGGCCGGGCTGGCCGATGCGCAGACCATCGACTACGAGGCCCTGCGCGAGCGCGATATCGAGCGCCTGGCCGATCTGGTCGAGCAGCACCTGGACACCGCGCGTCTGCGCGAACTGTGTGGAGTCGCCTGAAATGCACAGCCTGATCCTCGGCGGCGCCCGTTCGGGCAAGAGCCGCCTGGCCGAGCAACTGGCCGAAGCCAGCGGCCTGCCGGTGACCTATATCGCCACCAGCCAGCCGCTGGACGGCGAGATGAATGAACGCGTGCGCTTGCACCGCGAACGGCGTCCGTCCCATTGGGGGCTGGTGGAGGAGCCCGTGGCGCTGGCCGCCGTGCTGCACGCCGAAGCCGCCCAAGGGCGCTGCCTGCTGGTGGACTGCCTGACGCTGTGGCTGACCAACCTGCTGATGCTCGAGGATGACCAGCGCCTGGCGCAGGAGCGCGACGCGCTGCTCGCCAGCCTGGCGCAACTGCCGGGCACGATCATCCTGGTCAGCAACGAAACCGGCCTGGGCGTGGTGCCCATGGGCGAACTGACCCGCCGTTATGTCGACCTGGCAGGCACGTTGCACCAGGCCGTGGCCGAACGCTGCCAGCGCGTGGTGCTGACTGTCGCCGGCCTCCCTCTCATGCTCAAAGGACCAGCCTTATGACCCCGATGTGGTGGCGTGACGCCTGCCAACCCCTCGACAGCGCCGCCATGGACCAGGCCCGCGCCCGTCAGCAACAGCTGACCAAACCGGCCGGCTCCCTCGGCCAGCTCGAAGGCCTGGCGGTACGCCTGGCCGGCCTGCAAGGGCGCGAGCGTCCCAGCCTGGAGCGGGTCGCCATCACGATCTTCGCCGGCGACCATGGCGTGGTGGAGGAGGGCATCTCCGCCTATCCGCAGGCGGTGACCGGGCAAATGCTGCGCAACTTCGTCGGCGGTGGCGCGGCGATCAGCGTACTGGCGCGCGAGCTGGACGCCGAGCTGCAGGTGGTCGACCTCGGCACTATCGACGCGGACCTGCACCTGCCAGGCGTGCACCACCTGCGCCTGGGCGCCGGTACCGCCAACTTCGCCCGCCAGCCGGCGATGACCGACGCGCAGCTGGCGGCGGCGTTGCAGGCCGGCCGCGACAGTGCCTTGCGCGCGCTCGACAACGGCGCCCAGCTGTTCATCGGCGGTGAAATGGGCATTGGCAACACCACTGCCGCGGCCGCCCTGGCCAGTACCTTGCTGGGCTGCCCGGCGCGTGAGCTGAGCGGCCCGGGCACCGGCCTGGACAGCGCCGGCGTGCGCCACAAGGCCGAGGTGATCGAGCGCGCCCTGGTGCTGCACGGCCTGCGTGCTGACCAACCGCTGCGGGCATTGGCCTGTGTCGGCGGCTTTGAAATCGCCGCGCTGGCAGGTGCCTACATGGCCTGCGCCCAGCATGGCGTGGCGGTGCTGGTCGACGGCTTCATCTGCAGTGTCGCCGCCTTGGTGGCGGTGCGCCTCAACCCGCAATGCCGCCCGTGGCTGCTGTTTGCCCACCAGGGCGCCGAGCCAGGCCACAAGGCCCTGCTGGCTGCGCTGGAGGCCGAGCCGCTGCTGGCCCTGGGCCTGCGCCTGGGCGAGGGCAGCGGCGCGGCGCTGGCGGTGCCGCTGATTCGCCTGGCTTGCGCCCTGCACGGGCAGATGGCGACCTTTGCCGAGGCCGCGGTGGCGGATCGCCCGGTATGATTCTCGAGCTGCTGCGTCATGGCGAGACCGAGCTCGGCGGCGGCCTGCGCGGCAGCCTCGACGATGCCCTGACCGAAAGTGGTTGGGCACAGATGCGTCATGCTGTCGCCGATGCCGGCCCCTGGGACGTGCTGGTCAGCTCACCGTTGCAGCGTTGCGCGTCGTTTGCCGAAGAGCTGGGGGCACGGGTCAACTTGCCGGTGCAGCGTGAGACCGGTGTGCGTGAGCTGCATTTCGGCGGCTGGGAAGGGCAGAGCGCCGCCCAGATCATGCAGGCCGATGCTGATGCCCTGGGGCTGTTCTGGCGTGATCCGTATGCGTTCACTCCGCCTGCGGGCGAGCCGGTGCTGGCCTTTGCCGAACGGGTGCTGGCTGCGGTCGAGCGGCTGCATCGCGAGCATGCCGGCAAACGGGTGTTGGTGGTGACCCATGGCGGGGTGATGCGCTTGCTGCTGGCGCGCGCGCGCGGGCTGCCGCGCGAGCAACTGTTGCAGGTCGAGGTCGGACATGGCGCGCTGGTGCGCCTGGCCGTGGCTGAGGACGGCCAGTTGCACGAGGTGCGCTGAGATGCTGCCGTTCTGGATTGCCCTGCAGTTTCTCAGCAGCCTGCCGGTGCGCCTGCCGGGCATGCCGGCGCCACAGGAAATGGGGCGTTCGCTGCTGTTCTATCCCGTGGTGGGGCTGCTGTTCGGTGTGCTGCTGTGGCTGGCCAGCCATCTGCTGCATGGCGTGGCGGCCCCTCTGCACGCGGCCTTGCTGCTGGCGTTGTGGGTGTTGCTCAGTGGCGCGCTGCACCTGGACGGCCTGGCCGACAGCGCCGATGCCTGGTTGGGTGGGTTCGGCGACCGCGAGCGCACCTTGCAGATCATGAAGGACCCGCGCAGCGGGCCGATCGCCGTGGTCACCCTGGTACTGGTGTTGTTGCTCAAGTTCTGTGCCCTGTGGGTACTGGTCGAGCGGGGGGCTGGTGGCCTGCTGGTGCTGGCGCCGGTGGTGGGGCGCGCGGCGCTGCTGGGGTTGTTCCTCGGTACGCCCTATGTGCGCCCCGGTGGGCTCGGGTCGGCACTGGCCGAGCATCTGCCGCGGCGCGGCGCCGCGTGGGTGTTGCTGGGCAGCGCGGCACTCTGCGTCACCTTGGGCGGCTGGTCGGTGCTATGGGTGTTGCTGCTGACGGCAGTGGCGTTCGCCTGGTTGCGACGGGTGATGTGCAAGCGCCTGGGAGGGACCACCGGGGATACCGCCGGGGCACTGCTCGAGTTGCTGGAACTGGTGGTGGTGCTTGGCCTGGCGTTGCAGTAGGTCGCGTCTGAAAAATCCTGCGGGGAAAACGGAAAACCATACCAAGCACTTGTTCTATCCTCGTTCGCTCGCCAACCACCAGGAATGCCTCGCATGCACCACTGGATCCTCGCCGGCCTGCTTGTGCTTGCCGGCATGCCCGCCAACGCCGCCGACCTGATCGACTTCTGGGATACACCTCGCCATGGCGGCAACAGCTTCAATCGCCTGCCCCCGGACCAGGCCTACTTCGATGCCTTGAAAAGCTACGGTGCCAGCTGGGTACGCCTGTCGTACGACAAATGGCAGCCGGCCAAGCGCGATTTCCTGTTGGGCAATGCCGACGATTACCAAGGCTTGGCTGCCTGCGATCTGCGGCAGCTGGTCGAAGTGCTAGACCGCGCCCACGCCGCTGGGCTCAAGGTGGTCATTACGCCACTGTCGCTGCCTGGCATGCGCTGGGCGCAGAACAACCAGGGCCGTTTCGACGACCGGCTGTGGCACGACAAGCGTTTCTGGACCCAGTCCGCGCGTTTCTGGCGTGATGTTGCCCTGGCGCTCAAGGATCACCCGGCCATCGCCGCCTACAACCTCGTCAACGAGCCTGCGCCTGAGAAGCAGGGTGACCTGGCCGAGCATGCCGATCTTGCCCGGATGAAGCAGTGGTACGCCAGCGAGCAGGGCGGGACGCGTGACCTGCCTGCGCTCTATCGGCAACTGTTGGCGGCGATCCGCGAGGTCGACGGCAAGACGCCGGTGATGGTCGATGCCGGCTGGTACGCTGCTGCCGACGCCTTCGGCTACTGGCCCGCGGCGCTTGAGGACGAGCGCGTGCTGTACAGCGTGCATATGTACGAGCCCTATGCCGCCACCAGTGCGCCGAACCTGGCGCGGCGCGAGCCATACGCCTACCCGGGGCCGGTACCGTTCGCCGGGAAGACGCAGCAGTGGGACGCCGGGCAAGTCGCGCGCTACCTGCAACAACCGGTCGATTGGGCCGATGCCATCAAGCTGCCGCGTTCGCGCCTGGTGGTTGGCGAGTTCGGTTGCATGCGCCGCCTGCCCGGTTGTCGGCAGTACCTGGAGGACGTCCTCACGGTGCTTGAGCGCCAGCAGTTGCATTGGGCGTTCTATAGCTTTCGCGAAGACAGCTGGGACGGCATGGACTACGAACTGGGTTCGGCCAAGGTGCCGTGGCGGTACTGGCAGGCGATCGATACGGGAGCGCCTGATCCACTGGTGCGCAAGGCCGCGGCGGAGTTCGAGCCGATCCGTCGGCGGCTGCAGCCCGGAATCACCCCTTGAAATGTCTTGCAACGTCGTTGATGCGGGTATATACACGTATCCATGCTGACCAGTGAATGCATCTGTACCCATCTACGTCGTGCCGCCCGTGGGGTGAGCCGGCATTACGACGAGGCCCTTGTCGGCTTCGGCATCAATGTCGCCCAGTTTTCCCTGCTGCGTCATGTCCAGCGCCTCGACCGCCCCAGTATCACCTGCCTGGCCGAGGCCATGGGCCTGGAGCGCAGCACCTTGGGTCGCAACCTCAAGGTGCTCGAGGCCGAGGGCTTGGTGCGGCTGGCCGACGGAGAAGACCAGCGCAACCGTGTGGTGCTGTTGAGTGAGGCGGGCAGGGCATGCCTGGATGCCGCCTACCCGGCCTGGCAGCAGGCCCAGGCGCAACTGGTGAAGCGGCTGGGTGAGGGGCAGCGCGACGAGTTGGTGCGCTTGCTGGAGCAACTCGCCTGATACACGACGATTAAAAGCGGGTATATACCCGCATAAACCTTGCGATGGGCTGGAGACAACGACAATGACTTCCCTTTGGCGGAGCAGCGGTTGGGTACTTCTGGGGGCGGCGCTGATCCTCGCGCTGTCGCTGGGGGTGCGGCATGGTTTCGGCCTGTTCCTGGCGCCGATGAGCGCCGATTTCGGCTGGGGCCGCGAGGTATTCGCCTTCGCCATTGCCCTGCAGAACCTGATCTGGGGCCTGGCCCAGCCGTTCACCGGGGCCCTGGCCGATCGCCTGGGTGCGGCCAAGGTGGTGATCATCGGCGGCATTCTCTACGCAGTCGGCCTGGCGATGATGGCCTTTGCCGATTCGGCCTGGTCGCTGTCGCTCAGTGCCGGCCTGCTGATCGGTATCGGCCTGTCCGGCACTTCGTTCTCGGTGATCCTCGGCGTGGTCGGCCGCGCCGTGCCGGCAGAGAAGCGCAGCATGGCCATGGGCATCGCCAGCGCCGCCGGCTCTTTCGGTCAGTTCGCCATGCTTCCCGGCACCCTGGGCCTGATCCAGTGGCTGGGCTGGTCGACAGCCTTGCTGGTGCTGGGCCTGCTGGTGGCCTTGATCGTGCCATTCGTGGGCATGCTGCGCGACCGCCCGCTGCCCAGCCATGGCGCCGAGCAGACCCTCGGCCAGGCATTGCGTGAAGCGTGCGCGCATTCCGGTTTCTGGTTGCTGGCGCTGGGCTTCTTCGTCTGTGGTTTCCAGGTGGTGTTCATCGGCGTGCACCTGCCGGCCTACCTGGTCGACCAGCACCTGCCGGCGACTACCGGCACCACCGTGCTGGCGCTGGTAGGCCTGTTCAACATCGTCGGCACCTACACCGCGGGCTGGTTGGGTGGGCGCATGTCCAAGCCGCGCCTGCTGACCGGCCTGTACCTGCTGCGCGCCGTGGTCATCGTGCTCTTCCTCTGGGCGCCGGTGACCCAGTACAGCGCCTACCTGTTCGGCATCGCCATGGGCCTGCTGTGGCTGTCCACGGTACCGCTGACCAATGGCACCGTGGCCACGCTGTTCGGCGTGCGCAACCTGTCGATGCTCGGCGGCATCGTGTTCCTGTTCCACCAGCTGGGTGCGTTCCTTGGCGGCTGGTTGGGCGGCGTGGTGTATGACCAGACCGGCAGCTATGACCTGGTGTGGCAGATCTCGATTCTGCTCAGCCTGCTGGCCGCAGCGCTCAACTGGCCGGTGCGCGAACGCCCGGTCGCCCGCTTGCAGGCCCAGGCGGCATGAACCGCCTGCTCGGCCGCGGCCTGCTGCTGGTTGTCGCAGTGCTGGTATTGGCGCTGGTGTGGTGGGGCTGGCACAAGGGTGGCCTGGCACTGATGCAGTTGGGCATGAGCCTGTGTTAAGCGCTACCCTGCACAGTCAAGGAATCATGTGCAGGAGACCGATATCATGCATGCCCGCTGGCTGACCCTACCCCTGCTGGCCCTGGCCGCCGCCACTTCGAGCTGGGCGGCGGACTGCCCGGCGCTGCTTCAGGGCAGCCTGCCCGAGCTGCGCGGCAAGGAGCAGATCGACCTGTGCCAGCGCTTCGCCGGCAAGCCGCTGGTGGTGATCAACACCGCCAGCTATTGCGGCTTCGCCCCGCAGTTTGAAGGCCTGGAGGCGACCTACAAGGATTACCGCGAGCAGGGCCTGGAAATGCTCGGCGTGCCGTCCAACGACTTCAAGCAGGAAGACGCCGACAGCGAGAAGACCGCCAAGGTCTGCTATGCCAACTACGGCGTGACCTTCACCATGACCAAGACCCAGGCTGTTCGTGGCAAGGATGCTATCCCGATGTTTGTCGAACTGGCCCGGCAGAGCAGTGCGCCGAAGTGGAATTTCTACAAGTATGTGGTGGATCGCAAGGGCAAGGTGATCGGTAACTTCTCCAGCCTGACCAAGCCGGATGATCCGGCGTTCAGAGCGGCGATCGACAAGGCGATTGCTTCGCAGCCTTGAAGGCGCTCAGGAATAGGCGCGGGGTGTCTGGCCTAGCGTTATTCAGGGTGTACAGTCAGTGACACCAGCCGGAGGACTATTGGCCGAACCATCAGCACACAGAAAAACGCCACTGGCATCGCCAGTTGGTAAGCCTTCAGCACATTGTGCAAGTAATCGACATCAATCCCGCCGTTGGCTGCGGTAATCACAAAGCACATCAGCAGTGCCATGATGGCCGACATGTAAAAAGCAAAAACATAGGGCGTTGTGCCTCGGTGCAGCTTGCGTCGGCGGCGCGGGGTAGCGAGTTCAGTCATGGTACTTCCTGAATGATGGGGTGGAGGCGCAGGTTAGCAACGGCTGTGCGAGGTGCTGTAGACGTTGATCGGTAAGTTTTTTATAAAGAGAAACTTACGAATCAGCCAGGCATCTCATGGACCTACTCAATGCCATCCGCAGCTTCATCAAGGTCGTCGAGGCTGGCAGCATCGCCGGTGGAGCCCGCAGCCTGGGACTTACTCCAGCGGCCGTGAGCCAGAACCTGGCGCGGCTCGAGACACACCTGCAGGTACGTCTGTTGACCCGTACTACCCGCAACATGGCCCTGACACCGCCTGGCAGCCTGTACTACGAGCGTGTGCGGCATATTGAGCGCGAGCTTGCTCTGGCCGAGCAGGCGGTCACCACGCCGGACAGCGAGCCCCAGGGACGATTGTGCATCGCCTCGACCTCAGCCTTCGGCCGGCATGTGCTGGCGCCGTTGATCCCGGCATTCAGCGCCCGCTACCCGCTGCTTTCGATAGAGTTGGTGATGGCTGATCGCAAGGTCAATCACGCTCGCGAAGATGTGGATGTCAGCCTGCGCATCACTCCGCAGTTGGAAGACCACCTGCTGGCCCGGCATATCGCCCGTATTCCATTTGTCTGCTGCGCGTCGCCTGGCTACCTGGCCAGCGCTGGTCGGCCCCCCACGCCGGAAAGCTTGCAAGACCACAGTTGCCTGGTGTTTCGCTACCCGGTGGACGGGCGTTTGCTGCCCTGGGGCTTCATGCGCGATGGGCTGCGTTTCGAAGCCCGGTTCGGCAGGGTGTTGATCAGTGACGACATCGATGCGCTGACCCAGATGGCCCTGAATGACGGCGGTATTACCCGCCTGGCGGAATTCGTTGTGCGCCCGCACCTGGATGCCGGCCGGCTGGTGCCGTTGTTCGAAAACAGTGGTGGCGGCCACGCCTACGCCCGAACCGAACCGATGGATGTCTACTTGTGCCTGGCTGATCGCTTTGCGTTGACGACCAAGGTGCGTGTGTTCATGGAATACCTGCAACAGTGCCTGGGCGAGCAATGGCCCGTGCAGGCATGAAAAAACCGCCACGAGGGCGGTTATTTCATGCAGCGGGTAATACTCAGAAGCGGTAGGTCAGCGAAGCACCAATGCCGTGGGCGCTGTTTTCGTACTTGGCCTGGTAGCTGCCTTTGAGGCCAGCTTCGGTCAGGCTGTGCGGCTGGTTGTTGACCTTGGTGTCCTCTTCCCACAGGTAGGAGTAGGCCACGTCGATGGTCATGTCGTCGGACGGGCTCCAACCGGCACCGATGCTGAAGATCTTGCGATCGCCAGTGGGGATGCGCGGCGAACGGTTGGTGTTGTTGGTCGGCGACTGGTCAACCGAGAAGCCGGTACGCAGGACCCATTCCTTGTTCACCTTGTAGGATGCGCCAATGGCGTGGGCCCAGGTGTCGTGCCAGTTCTGCTCTTCAGTAATGGTCGCGAACTGCCCGGCAGGGCCTGCCGGCACTTCGTTGTTGACCGTGATGTTCTCCAGGCGGCTCCAACGGGTCCAGGTGCTGCCTGCGTACAAGGTCCACTGGTCATCCAGCTCGTGGGTTACCGAGAAGTCCACCGACTCGGGGGTCTTGATCTTCAAGGTGGCATCGAACTTGTTGCCGTCCAGGCCCAGCAGCGGGTAGCTGACCTTGGTCTTGCCTTCGAGCTTGTAGTCGACCATCGAGTGGTAGGTCAGGCCGACGCGGGTGCGGTCGGTGGCTTGCACCAGGATACCGATGTTGTAGCCAACCGCGGTGTCGTCGCCCTTGATCTTAACTTCGCCATCGGCCGGACGCAGCGGCGAGATACTGGCCAGGTTCGAGCCCAGTTCACCCTCGATGCGGTTGATGGTCGGGCCGAAACCGATCGAGACCTTGTCGTTGAACGCATAGCTCACGGTCGGCTGGAAGGTCACGACCTGAACATGGCTTTTCTTGCCCCAGTAGCGCGCGGCATCGTCGCTGCCGTAGTCGGTGACCAGGCCGAATGGCACGTAGACGCCGAAACCGACGCTCCAATGGTCATCGATGGACTTGACGTAGTAACCCATCGGCACGCCGACCAAAGGCACCATGTCGCCGTCCATTTCCCCCCCTTTGTTGCTGCCGCGTCCGGAAATATCGGACTTGGCGATGACCGCGGCACCGCCAACGGTCATTTGATCGCGCTTCAGGCGGGACATGCCCGCCGGGTTGCCATACACGGTGCTGGCATCTTCGGCAGAAGAAGAACGACCCGCAAAACCTGTCCCCATGCCGCTGATGCTCTGTTCGTTCAGCGCAAAGCCGCTGGCGAGCAATTGGCTGGAAGCGAGGGCAACGGCAACGCCGAGAGAGGTTTTGAGCATAACTTTTTTCATTATTAGAAACTCCTTGGGATCTCCGGGGCGAAACGCTACCAACAAATGCCGCGCTGCGCTATAGGCTAGAACGCAGGAGATAGAGCGGTTTTGTAGGACAATCCGACCAAAATTCCGTTTATTCCGGTTGTAGGACGTGGCTGTTCAGGAGGCGTGGGTAAGCATCGGCTCGATGCACTGGTGCCAGGCGTGGGTGAAATCCCGCAGGCGCCCCTGGGGGTGGAAGGTCTGCCGCCAGATCCGCGCCAGGCCCAATAGATCGTCGGCGGCCGGCAGCGGCGTGGCCTGCTCTTCTATCAGCATCCAGGCGATGGCGGTGGCATAGCGCAGGTTGACGGTGAGTTCGAGGTGCGGGCCACCGAGGAAGGCGTGCTGGCTGGCCAGGCCACGGACCAGGCTGGCCAGTTCGGGGTCGCGTGCGAGGTATTCGTCCCATAAACAACGGTGACGATTCTCACCGATCCGGTAAAGCCCATGGCCGCGTCGGTCATGCAGGGCAGCCCCCAGCCCCGACTGGCTTGCAGCAACGCCCAGTAACAAAGCTTCTGCGCTGTCGCAGTGGCGGCCCAGGTAGATCAGGGTCGGTCGGATCACGTATCGACTCAACTCGTTCGCAGCGATGCCCATGATGGCCTCTTACGAAAAGGGCCGACGGGCGCTGGAGCTTGGCAGCTGGTGAGTGGTCAGGCCCGCCGGAAGCGGCAGATGCCGCTCGAGTTGAAGTGTAGTGTGATAACTGTGGTGTAAAGGGCTGTTTTTAAATCGATTGCAGCCAGAAGGCGCGGAGCATATGCCCGCTGGCGATTAAGCCAATTACCTTCAGGCTGGCGCGTGCAGGGTGTATTCATGACGTGAATTACCCGTCATTCATTCATGCCGTCAACGACTGGCGCGCACGCTCGATGACAGCCTGCAGCGGCTCGGCCCGGTTGTATTGTTCCGGATAGAGGCGCTCGCTGTGGCAGGCGACACCGTATTGGTCGACCAGGGTGAAGCTGAAGCTGCCCTTGCGTGGGGCAACGATAAGGCACTTGAGTGGAGCGAAGGCCTGGGAAAGGGTGCCAAAGGCAGCCTGGATTTGTTGATGGTTACTCATATTGTTGGATGTTCCTGCGTAAGACACGGTGTTTGATCCGTGCACAATAGAAACGTTCCAGTGACGTCTTTATTAAGGAGACGCAGAACCTGACTGGAACAGGGCAGCCAGAGGGGCGCATGCAATAAGTGGCGCTGGGCTGACTGGTAGGTACGACAGAAGGCAGGCAGCACACCGACACCAGGGTTCTGGGCATCGGGGAAGATCCTGATCAATCTGAAAACGTGATTCGTGCTGGGCAGGGTTTGCCGAGTGAATCATCGAATGGGCCGGTCCCGATGGGGCAGCGCCTGCTCGTCTTGAGCGTCGGGCTGTAGGGACTAAGTGGCCAGAATGACTTCAGCTGGGTACTAACAGGGCGCAACCCTACGCGAACATTCAAGGGTTGGCAAGTTTTTATTTCCTGCGGTAAGCCGACCATTATGTCGCCTATTGCACCTGCTGTGAAGAGGGGGAAATACCCCGGCAATTGTCTGGATGTACCCTTTTCGGGCGCAGTCGTGCCGTTTGTTGGTGCACTTGTACACACTCGCCCGGAGACTTGTAACGCTCTAGCAACATCCTGTGGAAGGCTCGCCAATGACTTGACTAAGGGCTTAAGTCAATGAAAAAAAACACTAATTTTTGCTGGTGAAAAAATCGACAGTTTGACTGAAAGCCCCATTTCACAGGGGTTTGCGGGCTGCCTTCAGGGGTTGTCCACCGACTTATCCACAGGTTCTGTGGATTGTCCCGGGCGCTTGCTCTAGGACGGGCGTGCCAGCTGTTTTGTCGATTGTCCGACAATTGGTGGCGCGGTCTGGCACGGGCATTTTCACCGTGAAAACGTCAAGAAAAAATCATCGAAAAAAATGTCGATCAGCCGAAAGTCGCCCGGGCCAGTTTGCGAAAAATCGAGTAGAGTGGCGCGCCTCTCGAGTCACCCTTGCTGTTGGTCATGAAGCTTCGCGGTAAACACTTCGCCAGTCCTGATGCCTCTCCATCGCTGCCGTCCCCCAAGCGCTTTTCCCTGAAAGTGGCCCTGTGGCTACTCGACAGCCCGCACCTGGGCGACAAGCCCAGTGTCAAGCACCTGGCCGGGCGCATGCTCAAGCAACCGGCGCGCCAGGGCGTGGTGGTGGCGCAAAGCCGCCTGGGGCAGATGCTCTGCCGGGACTGCGGCAATGCCCGCGACCGGCGTATCGGTCATGAGCTGTTGCGTCAGGCGGCCCGTGCCGGCGACCGTCGGGCACAGCTGGAGTTTGGCCGGTTGTGCCAGGCCCAGGAGCCTGAACAGGCCCGTTACTGGTTGGAGCTGGCAGCGGGGCAGGGTTCGCAGGAGGCGCGGCGGCTGTTGCGTCAGTGGTTCCCCGCCTGAACAGGCGCGGGCTTGCCCGCGACAGGGCTGCACAGGCAACCGCGTCAGCAGCCTGATAAGCTGCGCAGCATCAATCAGTGTTCGATCGGGGTAGGCATGACAGTGGATCTGACCAGCATTCTGCTGGGCTTGGTGGCAGGTGCCGTGCCTTGCCTGGGCTGGGTCATGCAGATACAGCGCGGCCAGGGTGCGCGCAAGGCCGAGCAAGCGTTGCTTGCAGAGCGCCTTGCCGCCGCGCAGTTGGCCCAGGCCGGCCTGCAGGCGCAGTTGGAGGCCAGCCGTGACGAGATCAGCGACCTCAGCGAGGCCAACACCGTCAAGCAGACCCAGCTAGCCGCCCAGGGGCGTGAGCTGGAGTTGCTGCAGATCGACCGCGACAACAGCCGCGATGCCGCCCACGCCTGGCACCTCGAGCGCGCCACCCGTGAGGCCGAGCTGCGCCGCCTGGAGGCGCAGGCCGCACGGCTGGAGGCCGAGTTGCGCGAGCAGCAGGAAAGCCACCAGCAACGCCTGGAAGACCTGCAGGAAGCCCGTGACACCCTGCGCGCCCAGTTCGCCGACCTGGCCACCAAGATCTTCGACGAGCGCGAACAACGCTTCGCCCAGACCAGCCAGCAGCACCTGGGCCAATTGCTTGACCCGCTCAAGGAGCGTATCCAGGCCTTCGAGAAGCGTGTCGAGGAAAGCTACCAGCAGGAAGCCCGTGAGCGGTTCTCGCTGGGCAAGGAGCTCGAGCGCCTGCAACAGCTCAACCTGCGCCTGTCCGACGAAGCCACCAACCTCACCCAGGCACTCAAGGGCCAGAAGACCCAGGGCAACTGGGGCGAACTGATCCTGGAGCGGGTGCTGGAGCACGCCGGCCTGGAGAAGGGGCGCGAGTACCAGACCCAGGTCAGCCTCAAGAGCGCCGATGGCGAGCGGTTCCAGCCTGACGTGCTGATCATGTTGCCGGGCGACAAACAGGTGGTGGTCGATGCCAAGGTCAGCCTCACGGCCTACCAGCAGTTCGTCGGCAACAACGACGAGGCCGCGCTCAAGCAGCATGTGCAGTCGCTGCGCAATCACGTCAAGGGTTTGTCGAGCAAGGACTACAACCGCCTGGAGGGCCTGCACAGCCTCGACTTCGTGCTGTTGTTCGTGCCCATCGAGGCGGCCTTCTCGGCGGCGCTGCAGGCTGAGCCCAACCTGTTCCAGGAGGCTTTCGACCGGCAGATCGTGATCGTCAGCCCGACCACCTTGCTGGCCACCCTGCGGGTGATCGACAGCCTGTGGAAACAGGAACGCCAGGGGCAGAACGCCCGCGAGATCGCCGAGCGCGCCGGCTGGCTGTACGACAAGTTCGTGCTGTTCATCCAGGACCTGGACGAGCTCGGCGCCCGCCTGGCCCAGGTCGACAAGGCCTATGCCGCGGCACGCAACAAGCTGTGCGAGGGGCGCGGCAACCTGGTCAGCCGCAGCGAGCAGCTCAAGCTGCTCGGCGCCCGGGCCAGCAAGAGCCTGCCGGCCGAGCTGGTCGAGCGCGCCCTGAGCGACGAGGTCCTTACTGAACCAGGCTCAGATGCCGATTGAGCAGGGCGCGCAGGGCTGCCGGCTTGACCGGCTTGGCCAGGTAGTCCAGGCCCGCGGCATGGACCAGGGCGATGGTCTCGTTGCGCCCGTCGGCGCTGATCACCACGCCGGGCACCGGCTCGCCCAGGCGCGCCCGTAGCCAACCCATCAGCCCGGTGCCGGTCTCACCGTCATCCAGGTGGTAGTCCACCAACGCCAGGTGCGGGCGCAGGCCCTTGCCGAGCAGGGCCTCGCATTCGGCCTGGTTGCGCGCGGTCCACACCTGGCAGCCCCAGCGGCTGAGCAGGCTGTTCATGCCGATGAGGATGCTGTCCTCGTTGTCCACGCACAGCACCTGCAGACCGGCCAGCGGCTGGCCGGCCTGTTCCACGGGGGCGGGCGTCGCGGGCGCGGGGCTTCGGGCGATGGGCACGTTGACGCGGAACACGCTGCCCTTGCCCGGCCAGGAACGCACCTCCAGTGGGTGCGCGAGTACCCGGCACAGGCCGTCGGCGATCGCCAGGCCCAGGCCCAGGCCTTTTTCGGCGCGGGTCTGGTGGCTGTCCAGGCGTTTGAACTCCTGGAAGATCACCGCCAGCTTGTCGTCGGCGATGCCAGGGCCGCGGTCCCATACTTCCAGCCACAGGCTTTCACCTTTGCGTCGGGCGCCGAGCAGGATCGGGCCTTTGCCGTAGCGCAGGGCGTTGGTGAGGAAGTTCTGCAGCACCCGGCGCAGCAGCTTCATGTCGCTGTCGACCCGCAGGCGGCTGCCGCGCAGGCGGAACTCCAGGCCTTTTTCGGCGGCCAGTACCTTGAACTCGGTACCGAGGGTATCGAACAGTTCGTTGAGGGCGAAGGGCTTGATGTCGGGGGTGACCTTGCCGTTCTCCAGGCGCGAAATGTCGAGCAGGTCGCTGATCAGCTCTTCGGCCGAGCGCAGCGAACTGTCCATGTGCCGCACCAGTTGCCGGGCTTCGTCGTTCATGCCCTCGGCTTGTTGCGACAGGGCGGCGGAGAACAGCCGGGCGGCGTTGAGCGGTTGCATCAGGTCGTGGCTGACGGCGGCAAGGAAGCGAGTCTTGGACTGGCTGACCGCCTCGGCGCGGCTCTTGGCCTCGGTCAACGCCTGGTTCAGCTGCGACAGTTCGTGGGTACGCTCGGCGACCCGCTGCTCCAGCCCCTCGTTGGAATCGCGCAGGGCCTGCTCGGCTTCGCGGAACGGGGTGATGTCGGTGAAACTCATGACGAAGCCGCCCCCGGGCATCGGGTTGCCGATCAGTTCGATCACCCGGCCATTGGGGAACAGCCGTTCGGAAGAGTGGGCGCGGCCCTGGCGCATCCAGTGCAGGCGCCGCGCCACATGCACCTGGGCCTCGCCCGGGCCGCACAGGCCGCGTTCGGCGTTGTAGCGGATGATGTCGGCGATCGGCCGGCCGACGCTGATCAGCCCGTCGGGGTAGTTGAACAGTTCGAGGTAGCGGCGGTTCCAGGCCACCAGGTGCAGGTTCTGGTCGACCACGCTGATGCCCTGGTTGATGTTCTCGATGGCCCCCTGCAGCAGCGCACGGTTGAACTGCAGCACTTCGCTGGCTTCGTCGGCGATGCGCACCACGTCCTCGAGCTGCATGTCGCGGCCTTCGATGGCGGCCTTGACCACCGCCCGGGTCGAAGAGGTGCCGAGCACACCGGCCAGCAGCCGTTCGGTGTGTTCGATCCAGTCGCCATCGGCGTTCTGGTTGGGGTTGAAGCCCTTGCCCTGGCGGTAGGCGAAGCGGATGAAGCTCTGCCGGGCACGTTCCTCGCCGACAAAACGTGCGGCGAGCTTGAGCAGGTCGTCGATCTGTACCGCCAGCAAAGGTTTGCTGGAGGGGCGGGCGCTGGTCTGCTGGCCGATGAAGCGCCCGGCCTGCCAGTGCTCGGAAACCCGCGTGCGCGACAAGATCGAGACCCAGGCGAACAGGGTGAAGTTGCCCGCCAGCGACAGCACCACGCCCTGGGTCAGCGGGGTGATTGGCAAGTTGAGCGGGTTGCCGTGCAGCCAGGCCAGGCCCGGGAACAGTTGCAGCGACCAGCCCAGGCTGTGGGCGGCGATCGGCAACACCAAGGTGTAGAACCACAGGAAGATGCCGGCGGCCAGGCCCGCGAACACGCCGCGGCGGTTGGCCTGCTTCCAGTACAGCGCGCCGAGCATGGCCGGGGTCAGCTGGGTGACCGCGGCGAAGGCGATCTGGCCGATGGTCGCCAGGCTGGCAGTGGAGCCGAGCAGGCGGTAGCTGACATAGGCCAGCAGCAGGATCACCACGATGGTCACCCGGCGCACCGAGAGCATCCAGTGGCGGAACACCTCGAACGGCCGCTCGGCGTTGTTGCGGCGCAGCAACCAGGGCAGCAGCATGTCGTTGGAGACCATGGTCGACAGCGCCACGGCCTCGACGATGACCATGCCGGTGGCCGCCGAGGCGCCGCCGATGAACGCCAGCAGGGCCAGGCTTGGGTGGGCCTCGGCCAGCGGCAGGCTGATCACGAAGGAGTCGGAGATCACCGTGCCCGGCAGCAGCATCTGCCCAGCCAGGGCGATGGGCACCACGAACAGCGCGGCCAGGGCCAGGTACAGCGGGAACACCCAGCGCGCCAGGCGCATGTCCTGGGGCTCGATGTTCTCCACCACGGTGACGTGGAACTGCCGGGGCAGGCAGATGATCGCCATCATCGCCACGGCGGTCTGCACCACCATCGACGGCCAGTTGATGGTTTCTTCCCAGTAGTCGTTCAGGTGCACGGACTGCCGGGCCTGGGTGAACAGGTCGTCGAAGCCGTCGTACAGGTTGAACACCACGAAGGCGCCCACGGCGAGAAAGGCCAGCAGCTTGACCAGTGATTCGAAGGCGATCGCCAGGACCATGCCGCGGTGGTGCTCGGTGACGTCCAGGCTGCGGGTGCCAAAGACGATGGCGAACAGCGCCAGCACCAGCGACACCACCAGCGCGGTGTCCTGCACCCGGCTGCCGGTGGCGTCGGCATTGGCGCCGATCAGCAGGTTCACCCCCAGCACGATGCCCTTGAGCTGCAGGGCGATGTACGGCAGCACGCCGACCAGGCAAATCAGTGCCACTACCACTGCGAGGGACTGCGACTTGCCGTAGCGGGCGGCGATGAAGTCGGCGATCGAGGTGATGTTCTGCTGTTTGCTGATCAGCACCATCTTCTGCAGCACCCAGGGCGCGAAGATGAGCAGCAGCACCGGGCCCAGGTAGATGGGCAGGAACGCCCAGAGCTGCTCGGCGGCCTGGCCGACCGCGCCGAAGAAGGTCCAGCTGGTGCAGTACACCGCCAGCGACAGGCTGTACACCCAGGCGCGCAGGCGCGGCGGCAACGGCGTGCTGCGGCGGTCGCCGTAGAAGGCGATGGCGAACATGATGGCCATATAGGCCAGGGCAACCACGGCGATCAGCCCGCTGGACAACGACATGCAAACTCCGGAGCAAAAAAGAAAACGCGGTCCCGATCAATCAGTCTGGCACGCAGGGCGCGGTTCGTCAGCGCCGACGATGGTCGCAGTGGCAGGACGTCGCAGGCCCCGTGACGGGCTGGTATTGCCAACTAAGCCTGTCGGGCCATGTGTGTCCCCAGCCAGTAGAACACCGCCGCCAGCATCACCGACCCGATCAACAGATAGAACACCGTCACCGGCACCACATGCCCCAGCGCCAGGCCCACCAGTATCGGGCCGAGCCCCGCGCCCAGGTTGGAGAGGTTCTGCGCGCCATAGTAAACCCCGCGCAGGTGCTCCGGCGCGATCAGGTCGATGAACATGAATTCGGCCGGAATCACGATGATCTCGCCCAGGGTGAACACCAGCATGGCCAGACACCAGACCAGCGCCGAAGCGGCCACGGAGAATCCCAGCAACCCGGCAACGAACATGGCCATGCCAGCCATCAGCCAAGGCATCAGGCGCTGACGGGTGATGCGTCGGCCAATCAGGTACTGCAGGCCGATCACTGCGAGGGCGTTGGTGGTGACCAGGTAGCTGGCCAGGCGCGCCACCTCGGCGGGATCGTGCTGAGTCACCACCAAGTACTGCGACAGGTAGGCGGTGAACTGGCCGAACACCACAGCACTGAGCACGCCGCCTAGGGTGAAGCAGACCAGCCGCCGGTCGCGCAGCATGCCCAGGCCGACCTGGGCGAAGCTCGCCGCCTGCCCGGCCTCGCGCAGGCCCAGCAAGCTGCGTTCGCCCAGGCGGTAGTAAGCCAGGCTCAGGCCGAGGCCGATCAAGGCCGACACCACGAACGGCAGGTGGTCGTCCGCCTCTATCAGCATCACCCCGAGCATCGGCCCTGCGGCCCAGGCGATGTTGTTGAACGTGTACTTGATGGCGAATACTTCGCCGCGTCGGTTCTCTGGCAGCAGGGCGCAGAACCCGGCCTTGGCGGCAATGTCGACCACCGTCTGGGCCAGGTAGGCCACCACCAGGAAACAGAAGAACGGCGCAGCCGAGGTACTGGCCACGATGCCGACGAAGGCCAGGGCGAACACCAGGGTGCAGGCGACGATCAGCGTATGGCTGCGCAGGGTGTCGACCAGGTGTCCGCCGTAGAGGCTGAGCAGGGATGCCAGGAGCATCGCGCCGCCGACCAGCAGGCCGGTCTGCCCGACCGACAGGCCCAGGTGTGTTGACAGGTACACCACCAGATAGGGCAGTGTGATCGCCCGCGCCATGGTCAAGGTGAAGGTGGTGAACAACAGCAGGCGAACCGCGGTGGGATAGCCTTTCAGGGCGCGGAGCATCGACTGATCCTTGTCATTGTCAGCGGTCAAGCATATGCCAGGTGCCGGACTGGCTGCTATATCTTTAAAATCGATAACAGATAGAGAAATTACCCGTTATATAGATATTCTATGCAGGCATAAGATATCTCTACCTTACACAAGGGCAGGAGACACCTTATGCCATGCACCCAGACCCGTACGCCTTCCTGGCGCCCGTTCAGCCAGTTGGCCCATCCCCGCGAAGTGATTCGCCAGTTCACCCCCAACTGGTTCGCCGCGACCATGGGCACCGGCGTGCTGGCCCTGGCCTTTCATCAGGTCCAGGTGCCGGGATTGGACAGCGTGGCCGAGGGACTGTGGTGGCTGACCATCGGCCTGTTTACCCTGTTCTGCGTCCTGTATGGCGCCCGCTGGATAATGTTCTTCAATGAGGCGCGGCGGATTTTCGCGCATTCCACCGTGTCGATGTTCTTCGGCACCATCCCCATGGGCCTGGCCACCCTCCTCAACGGCGCCCTGGTGTTCGGCTTGGCGCGCTGGGGTGAGGCCGTGGTGCCGTGGGTTGAAATGCTTTGGTGGCTGGACGTGGGCCTGGCGCTGCTATGCGGCGTGGCAATTCCCTACCTGATGTTTACCCGCCAGGAGCACAGCATCGATCAGATGACTGCGGTGTGGCTGCTGCCAGTGGTGGCGGCGGAGGTTGCCGCCGCCAGTGGCGGGTTGCTGGCGCCGCACCTGGCGGATGTTCACGCACAGTTCCTGGTGGTCATCACCAGCTATGTGATGTGGGCGGTTTCGCTGCCGGTGGCGTTCAGCATCCTCACCATCCTCATGCTGCGCATGGCCTTGCACAAACTGCCGCCGGCCAACATGGCCGCCTCCAGCTGGCTGGCGCTGGGCCCGATCGGTACCGGTGCGCTGGGCATGCTGGTGCTCGGTGGCGATGCGCCGGCGGTGTTCGCCGCCAATGGCCTGGGCGGCCTCGGCGAGGTGGCCCGTGGGCTGGGGCTGGTGGCCGGTATCGTGCTGTGGGGCGCCGGGTTGTGGTGGTTGCTGACGGCGGTGCTGATCACCCTGCGCTACATGCGCCAGGGCATGCCGTTCAACCTGGGTTGGTGGGGGTTCACCTTCCCCTTGGGCGTGTACTGCCTGGCCACGTTGAAACTGGCCGCCTGGCTGGGCCTGGGCTTCTTCACGGTGTTCGGCCAGGTGCTGGTGGTGGCGCTGGCGCTGCTCTGGCTGCTGGTGGCCAGCCGGACCCTGCGCGGGGCGTGGCGCGGCGAGCTGTTCGTGTCACCGTGCATTGCCCAGCGCTGATCGGCCTTACAGGTTGGGTGTGTAGTCGAAGGCGCTGGCGGCTTGGATATCGGTGAACGGGGTGACGGCCGCATGCTTGTTCATCACGCCGTTGACCAGAGAGCCTGGGAACATCTGGATGCCGTTGTTGAAGCGTTCCACTTCGCCGTTGAAAATCACGATGGCCGCGCCGACGTTCTGTTGCTGCTCGGCGATTTCGCGCATGAGGTTGTTCATCAGTTCCGAGGCCTTGAGATCGGGGTAGGCCTCGAAGGCCACGCGCAGCCCGCCGAGCAGCGAACGGGTTGCGTCCTCGGCCTTGGCCAGGGTCTTGCCGTCCGCCTCGACAGGCAGCTCGGCAATGGCGCTGCGCAGGCGGGTGATTCCGGCCAGCACGCCTTGTTCATGGTCGCGGTACAGGCCGGCCTGCTCTTGCAGCGCATCGAGCACCTTGGTCTTCTGCCGCTCATAGGTCAGCACATCGGCCCAGGCGCGTTTGACCCGGTTATGGTTGCCGACGATGCCGTTGTGCAGGCTGATGACGATCAGCGGTACGCCGATCAGCACGGCGAGCAGGATAAGGGCGAAAAGGTCCATGTCAGTGTTCCGTCTGTAGCTGTGCCGGGGTAGGCACGGTGAAATTGTCGTCGTGCTGCTCGGCCAGGATGTGCACGGCGTCGAGCAGAGCGCTGAGCTGTGGCAGGTGCACGCCGTGGTCGATCAGCAAGCGGAAATCGCTCGCGCGGGTCAGCTCGCAAGTCAGCTTGAAAGCGAGCGGGTTGTCGTTGCTGCTCAGGCACAGTTGCCCGTGCTGCGAGAACTCCAGGTTGGGCGTATCAAGCTGGCGATGCAGGTCGATCAGGTGCAGCACCGTCACTGGCTTGGCGAAGCGGGCGCAGGCCATGGCCGAGCTGCCAGTGAGGCTGAAGGCGCGGTCGAAGTCGCTTGAGGCGGTCTTGAAGTGGTGCTCCATGTCGACCATGGATGAGCGGCCGCCGCTGCCGCCACCCAGGGCGATTCCCTGCACCCAAGGGAAGTCGATCACCAGGCTGTAGCGATCGTATTCCTGGTAGGAGGTCACGGTTTTCGAGGTCGTGCCGCCCTTGCCATCGGACTCGGTTTCCTGGTGGGTCTGTTTGTCCACGTAATGCAGGTGGTACCAGCGGTAGTTGAAGCTGTGCAGCCGACCCTGATAGTGGCCCTGCACGGCGCGGCGCAGGAAACGCTTGTGGTTGCCGCGCACATAGTCGCGAAACTCGATTTGCAGGCCCTTGAGCAACTGGCTGTCGGTCACCGGGATTTCCTGCAGGCCGGCGGTGATCAGGCTGGAGCGCTCGGCCAGGTCGTAGGCAAGCTTGGGGATGAGCTTCCTGCGCTGATAAAGGACGATCAGGCTGAACGCAGCGCCACCGAGCAGGCCGAGCGTGAGGTTGGACGCAAGCTGCGGCACGCTCTGGCCCAGCAGCTTGGCCAGCGGCGCCAGCAGCGGCTCGTACGCCTGCAAGTAGCCTGCGATGCTGGCAATGGCCAGTGGTCCACAGAGCAGGGCCATCAGCCAGGGCACCCGGTTGTCGAACTGCATGTTGCCGTAAAAGGCGGCCATGGCGTCCACGGCGGCCAGCAGTTCCTGCTTGGTCGTCGCCGTGCGTGCGGTGTGGCTGGCCGCCCGCACTGTGCGTTTGAGCCGGGCGTTGTGGGTATTCAATTGAATCAATGGCTGGCCTTCATCCCTGTCCAGTTCGACCCCAAGTGGCGCACCTTTGCGCGTTGGTGAGGGGCGGCAGTCTGCCAGCTTCGCGGTTGCCGTTCCATCGTGTCGAGCGACAGGCGCTGAACTGACAGCCGCTGCTTCTGCCACAGGCGTGGCGCAGCCGAAACCTATGGAAGGAGCAACGGGCTTGCCTTCATCGTCCATTCCCGTGCAGATTTGTGGCTTTATGCGCTGAACGTGCCTCCAATGACAAAGCCCAACCAGGTACACGGACGATGAGTCACCCCTCGCAATTCACCCTGCTCGGCAAGCGGCGCTTCCTGCCGTTCTTCATCACCCAGTCGCTGGGTGCCTTCAACGACAATCTGTTCAAGCAGTCATTGATCCTGGCGATCCTCTACAAGCTGAGCCTGGAGGGCGACCGCTCGATCTGGGTCAACCTCTGCGCCTTGCTGTTCATCCTTCCGTTCTTCCTGTTCTCGGCACTGGCCGGGCAGTTCGGCGAGAAGTTTGCCAAGGACCGCCTGATCCGCGCGATCAAGCTGGCCGAGATCGTCATCATGGCCATTGGCGCGACTGGTTTCGTCACGCACCACCTCGAGCTGATGCTGGTGGCGCTGTTCGCCATGGGCACCCACTCGGCGCTGTTCGGCCCGGTGAAGTACTCGATCCTGCCCCAGGCCCTGCGCGAAGAGGAACTGGTGGGTGGCAACGGCCTGGTGGAGATGGGCACCTTCCTGGCGATCCTGGCGGGTACCATCGGTGCCGGCGTGCTGATGTCTTCCAGCCAGTACGCAACGTTGGCCGCTGCGGGCGTGGTGGGCACCGCGGTGCTGGGCTACCTGGCCAGCCGCTGGATCCCGCGGGCGGCGGCCGCCGCGCCGCAGATGAAGCTGGACTGGAACATCTTCAAGCAGTCATGGCTGACTCTGCGCCTGGGCCTGGGCCAGACCCCGGCGGTATCGCGCTCGATCGTCGGCAACTCGTGGTTCTGGTTCGTCGGCGCGATCTATCTCACGCAGATCCCGGCCTACGCCAAGGACTGGCTGCACGGCGACGAGACCGTGGTCACCCTGGTGCTGACCCTGTTTTCGGTAGGCATCGCCGTCGGTTCGCTGCTGTGCGAGCGCCTCAGCGGGCGCAAGGTGGAAATCGGCCTGGTGCCGTTTGGCTCGTTCGGCCTGACCCTGTTCGGCCTGCTCTGGTGGTGGCATTCGGGGGATGTCCCGGTCGGTGCCGCGCCCCATGACTGGCTGACCTTGCTGGGCATGAGCCAGGCCTGGTGGATCATGCTGTCGATCGTCGGCCTGGGCATCTTCGGCGGCTTCTACATCGTGCCGCTGTATGCGCTGATCCAGGCGCGCACCCCGGAAGGCGAGCGGGCCCGGGTGATTGCCGCCAACAACATCCTCAACGCATTGTTCATGGTGGTGTCGGCGATCATCACCATCGTCCTGCTGAGCCTGGCCAAGCTGAGCATCCCGCAGCTGTTCCTGGTGGTGTCGCTGCTCAACATCGCGGTCAATGCCTACATCTTCCGCATCGTGCCCGAATTCACCATGCGCTTCCTGATCTGGCTGCTCAGCCACTCGATGTACCGGGTCGAGCACCGCGAGCTGCAGCGCATTCCCGACGAAGGCGCGGCGCTGCTGGTGTGCAACCACGTGTCGTTCGTCGATGCACTGCTGATCGGCGGCGCCATCCGCCGGCCGATCCGGTTTGTCATGTACTACAAGATCTACAACCTGCCGGTGCTCAACTTCGTGTTCCGCACCGCCGGTGCCATCCCCATCGCCGGGCGTGGCGAGGACGAGGCCACCTACGAGCGTGCCTTTGCCCGTATCGCCCAGTACCTGGCCGACGGCGAGCTGGTGTGCATCTTCCCCGAAGGCAAGCTGAGTTCGGACGGTGAGATCGATGTGTTCAAGGGTGGAGTGAACCGCATCCTGCAGGAGACGCCAGTGCCGGTGATCCCGTTGGCGTTGCAGGGGTTGTGGGGTAGCTTCTTCAGCCGTGACCCGAACAAGGGCTTCTTCAAGCGCCTGTGGTCGCGGGTGACCCTGGTGGCCGGCGCCGCCATCCCGGTGGAGGCGGCGCAGCCTGAAGTGCTGCGCGAGCAGGTGAGCCTGCTGCGCGGCGACATGCGCTAAGGGAAAAGGAGGGAGGTCAGCTGGCGCTGACCTTCAGGCCGACCAGGCCGGTGATGATCAGGGCGACACTGGCCAGGCGGATCAGCGCCATGGATTCACCGAACAGGATGATCCCGGCGATCACCGTGCCGACCGCGCCGACGCCGGTCCAGATGGCATAGGCGGTGCCCAGCGGCAGCTCCTTCATGGCAAGGCCCAGCAGGCCGAGGCTGATGACCATGGCGCCGACCGTCAGAACGGTGGGCAGGGGGCGGGTGAAGCCGTCGGTGTACTTGAGGCCGACAGCCCAGCCAACTTCGAACAGGCCGGCGAAGAACAGGATGATCCAGGACATGGTGATTCTCCATCGTTATCAAAGATGGGGCCGTCCCCGGTATGTTCACGCACAGCGTCGTGAGGCCGTCCTCACAGTGCGCACTATAGTGCCCATTTGCCGAAGCTGGGGCAAGTTTCAAGGATCGGTGGTTGCCTCATCGCCGGCAAGCCGGCTCCCACAGGGTTAGCGCATGGCTGGCTTCATGCGGTCGGTGTGGGAGCCGGCTTGCCGGCGATGAGTCCGGGGCAGGCAACATCAATTTCTGGCAGATACGATGTTCTCTACCTCGGGCTCAGGCTCCTCCATTCGCCTGAACCACGTCGACAGCAAAGCCCCGGAGATGTTGTGCCACACGCTGAACAGCGCACTGGGCACCGCGGCCAGGGGCGAAAAGTGCGCCGACGCCAGGGCCGCGCCCAACCCGGAATTCTGCATGCCCACCTCCAGCGCCAGCGCCTTGCGCTGGGCCAGCGGCAGCTTGCACAGCTTGCCGGTCAGGTAGCCCAGCAGGAAGCCGAAGCTGTTGTGCAGCACTACCACCGCCATGATCAGCAGCCCCGATTCGGCGATCTTCGCCTGGCTGACCGCCACCACCGCGCAGACGATCATCACGATGCTTACCACCGACACCAGCGGCAGCACCTGCACCGCCAGCTGCACGCGGGCGCCGAGCAGGCGCTGGGCGAGCACGCCGAGCACGATCGGCAGCATCACCAACTGCAGGATCGACCAGAACATGTCCATGAACGAGACCGGCAGCCACGCCGAGGCGAGGAACCAGATCAGCGCCGGGGTAAGCAGCGGGGCGAGCAGGGTGGTCACCGCGGCGATCGCCACTGCCAGTGCCAGATCGCCCCTGGACAGCCACACCATGACGTTCGACGCCGTGCCGCTCGGGCAGCAGCCTACCAGGATCACGCCCACGGCGATTTCCGGCGGCAGCTGGAACAGCTGGCACAGCAGCCAGGCCACCCCGGGCATGATCACGAAATGCGCCACTACCCCCAACGCCACCCGCCATGGCTGGCGGGCAACGGCGGCGAAGTCGTCGAGCTTGAGGGTCAGGCCCATGCCGAACATCACCAGGCCCAGCAGCGGCACGATGGCGACCTTGAGAGCGATGAACCACTGCGGCTGAAGGAAGGCCAGGCAGGCGAACACCAGCACCCACAGGGCGAAGGTGTTGCCGACGAAGCGGCTGAGGGCGGCGAGGGCACGCATGGGGCAATCCTTGTTGTTCTGTTCAGGTGCCCCCGATCATACTCAAGACCAGCTCAGAATGGGCCAGCCGTTGGTTTGCGCGTGCTCGCGCAGCACCGGGTCCGGGTTCACCACGTAGGGGTGATCCACCTTCAGCAGCAGCGGCAGGTCGTTGCGCGAGTCGGAATAGAAGCTCGCGCCTTCGAGGTTTTCCTGTTCCTGGTCGAGCCACTCCAGCAGGCGGACGATCTTGCCCTCGCGGTAGGTGAGCACGCCGTGGGTCTTGCCGGTGAATACGCCGTTGACCGCTTCCAGCTCGATGGCGAGGTATTCGTCCACCCCCAGGCGCGCCGCGATCGGGCCGACGAGGTGGGTGCCGCTGGCCGAAATGATCAGAATCCGGTCGCCACGCTGGCGGTGCTCGGCGATGCAGCGGCAGGCGTCGCCGTAGATGATCGGCTCGATCACATCCTCTACCCAAGGCTCGACCAGGTGCTCCACTTCTTCCAGGGTGCGCCCGGCGATCGGCTCCAGGCTGAAGGCCATGTAGTCCTCCATCTGCAGGTGGCCTTTGCCGTAGGCTTCCATCAGTTCATGGTCGCGCTTGAGGAAACTCTTGCCATCGACCCAGCCCAGCCGGGCCATCTGCTCGCTCCACAACGACGCGCAGTCGCCGTGGATGAGGGTTTCGTCCAGATCGAAAATTGCCAGTGCCATGCGTTGAATCTCCTTAGGCCACTTCCCGTAGCGCCGTGGGGTCGATCGACAAGGATACCCGTTGTCCGTCCGCGTGCAGATCGCTGGCGCAACGATTGAGTACGTCCACCACCAGTTCAACGCCGCGCACCTGGACGCGGTAGCGGATCACGTTGCCCAGCAGGCTGTGGCTGCGGATCTCGCCATCCAGCTCGCCGTTCAGGCTCAGGGTGATCGACTCTGGGCGGATCGCCAGGCGCGCGGCCACCGGGCGTTGCAGCAGGCGGCTGGCGCTGTCGGCGTCGAGCAGGTTGTAGTTGCCGATAAAGCCGGCGGCGAACAGGTCCACGGGCGCGGTGTAGAGAGTTTCGGCATCGCCGCTCTGGACGATGCGTCCCTGGTTCATCAGGACGATGCGGTCCGACATGGTCAGGGCTTCTTCCTGGTCGTGGGTGACGAAGATGGTGGTAAGCCCCAGCTCGCGCTGGATGGCGCGGATCTGTTCGCGCAAGTGCTTGCGGATACGCGCGTCCAGCGCCGACAGTGGCTCGTCGAGCAGCAGCAGGCGCGGGCGGGTGACCAGCGAGCGGGCCAGGGCCACGCGCTGGCACTGGCCGCCGGACAGCTGGTGCGGGTAGCGCGTGGCGAAGCTGCCGAGCTCGACCAGGTCGAGTACCTCGCGTACCCGTGCCTGGCTTTCGTCGGCCTTGACCTTCTGCATGCGCAAGCCAAAGGCGATGTTCTGTTCCACGGTCATGTTGGGAAACAGCGCGTAGCTCTGGAACACCATGCCGATGCCGCGCTTCTGCGGGCTCAACGGCACGATGTCCTGGCCGTCGAGCAGGATCCGCCCGCTATCCACCGGGGTCAGCCCGGCGATGCAGCGCAGCAGGGTGGACTTGCCGCAGCCGGAGGGGCCGAGCAGGGTGACGAACTCGCCGCGTTCGATCTGGCAGTCGATGTTTTCGAACACCGGGCTGCCGGCGTAGCTCTTTTGCAGTTTCTGTACGCTGACGAAGCTCATGTCAGGTCTTGTCCTTGTTCAGGCGGTTGGCGACCCAGGTCAGCACCAGCACGAAGGCGAAGTAGGAGATTACCAGGGCGCTGTTGAAGTGGCCGCTGCTGTTGCGCATGTTGTTCAGGTATACCTGCAGGGTCTCGTAGCGGGTGCCTACCAGCAGGTTGGCGAACACGAACTCGCCGAACAGGAACGAGAACGACAGCAGCAGCGCCACCATCAGGCCTTTGCGCAGGTTCGGCAGTACCACCAGGAACGCCGCCTGCCAGGTGCTGGCGCCGAGCAGTTGGGCGGCGTCCATCAGGTCGCGCAGGTTGATGGCCTGCAGGTTGTTGGTGATGGCTCGATACATGAACGGCAGGGCGATGGTGAAGTAGCAGCCGATCAGGATCCACGGCGTGCCGACCATGGCCATCGGTCCGCTGCCGTAGAGTTGCAGCAAGCCCACCGCAGACACCACGGGCGGCACCGCGAACGGCAGCAGGATCAGCACGTTCATCAAGGCGTCGAGCTTGGGGAAGTGGTAGTGCACCACGAACAATAGCGGCAGGATCAGCACTACCGACAGCACCAGCGCGCCCACGCACACCAGCAGCGACTGGCCGAAGGCTGCGAGAAAGCGCGGTTCGCTCCACAGCGCCACATACCACTTGAAGGTCAGCCCGCTGGGCAGCAGGGTGGCCGACCAACTGGTGGCCAGCGAATAAAGCAGGGTGCCGGCCAGTGGCAGCAGCAGGATGAGGAACAGCAGGTAGACCACCACGCGGTGGTAGAGCCCGCCGGCTTTGTTTTCAGCGCGCATGGTAGCTCCTCTTGAGCAGCCATTGATGGGCCACCGTGACCACGGTCATCAGCCCCACCAGCACCATCGCCAGGGCGCTGGCCAGGTTCGGGTCGAGGCTGATGTCGCCGGCCACAAGGCCGGCGATACGGATCGGCAGCACGTTGAAGTTGCCGGTGGTCAGGGCGTAGACGGTGGCGTAGGCGCCCAGGGCGTTGGCCAGCAGGATGACGAAGGTGCCGAGCAGCGCCGGGGTAAGCACGGGCAGGCCGATGTGCCGCCAGAACTGCCAGTGGCTGGCGCCCAGCAGCGCGGCGGACTCACGCCAGTCTTCGCGCAGGGCGTCGAAGGCGGGGTAGAGCAGCAACACGCCCAAGGGGATCTGGAAGTAGGTGTAGACCAGGATCAGGCCGGTCTTGGAGTAGATGCTGAAGTCGCCGAGCAGCCCCACCTGCTTGAGCAGCAGGGTGAGCGCGCCATTGAAACCGAGCAGGATGATGAAGGCGAACGCCAGGGGCACGCCGGCGAAGTTGCTGGTCATGTTGGCAAAGGCGCTGACGAAGTCGCGCAGTTTCGAGTCGACCTGGCGCAGCGAATAGGCGCCCAACGTGGCGATGACGATGCCGAACAGGCTCGACCAGAAGCTGATCTCCAGGCTGCGTTGCAACGCCTGCAGGTAGAACTTCGAGGCGAAGATCTTGCTGAAGTTGGCCAGGCCCCAGCCACTCTCGCTTTGCAGGCTGTTGATGGCGACCCAGGCCAGCGGTGCGATCTGGAAAATGATGAAGAACACGGCGAACGGCAGCAGGCAGAGCAGGGCCAGGTAGCGGCCGCGATGGCTTGCATTCACTTGAGCAGCTCCCGGCAGACCGGTTTGTCGTGGGCGGCGCCGAGCAGTTCGCAGATCGTGCCGCAGAGCTCGGTCTGCAGCGGCTTGGCCGCAGGGTCGAGGCTGAAGGCTTCGCCGAACACGAACAGCGGCACTTCACGCTCCTCGGCGAGCAGGCCGTTGTGCGAGCGGTCGTTGTTCATGCCGTGGTCGGCGGTGACCAGCACCTGGTGGCCCTCCTCGAGCCAGCGCGGCAGGTAGTCGGCCAGCAGGATGTCGGCGCTGCGCGCGGCGTTGCGGTACTGGCTGCTGTCCAGGCCGTGGCGGTGGCCGGCGTCGTCGATGTTCATCGGGTGTACCAGGAGGAAATTCGGCGCATGGCGGCGGCGCAGGTATTCGGCGTCGGCCAGCAGGTGCGAATCGGGGTAGTGGTCGGCGTAGTAGAACAGGCCGTGCTGGATCGGCAGCTTGGGGGCATGGGTGTGGCGGTCGCGCAGCGGGTCGAACGGCGAGCGGTTGTACAGCTCGCTCATCCAGTGGTAGGCCGCCGCCGCGGTGCCCAGGCCGGCCTCGCGGGCGTAGTGGAACACGCTGCGCTGGTTGGACAGACGGTTGATGTTGTTATGCACGATGCCGCTGTCGATCGGCGGCACACCGGTGAGAATGCATTCGTACAGTGGTCGCGACAGCGACGGCAGCTCGCACTCCACGCGGTACAGCGCGGCGCGGTCGGCCTCGACATAGGCGTGCAGGTGGCCCATGGCGTGGTGGGCGACCTGGTGGTTGAGGCCGTCGAGCAGGACCAGGATGACGTTGTGTTGCATGGTGGCTCCGCAGGGGTATCAGTCGGTAGCGCGTCGCCCTCATCGCTGGCAAGCCAGCTCCCACAGGTCTTGCGCTGACCCTGTGGTAGCTGGCTTGCCGGCGACAGGGCCGATTCAGGCAGAAGGGAATCTGCCCCTTATTCCATCTCGATGATCACCTGCTCCTGCCACTTCTGTGGCAGGGCCTTGGAGGTCGCTTCCCAGGCCGCAGCATCTTTGATTGGCTGGGCGGCCTTGTACTGCTCGTTGGGCAGCAGCTTGGCCTGTACGTCCGCCGGCAGCTTCAGGTGTTCGGCACGGATCGGCCGGGCGTGGCCGATGGCCAGGTTGGTCTGGCCGGCATCGCTGAAGATGTATTCACGGGTCAACTTGGCCGCGTTCGGGTGCTTGGCGTACTTGTTGATGATGGTGGTGTAGCCGGAGATGACCGAGCCATCGGAGGGGATCAGCACCTCGAAGCGTTTCGGGTCGATCTGTTCGCGGTAGCTCAGGCCGTTGAAGTCCCACACCACGCCCACTTCCACTTCGCCTTTCTCCAGGGTCTGGATGGTCGGGTTGGCCAGCGACAGGCGCTTCTGCTGGGCCAGCTTGGTGAACAGCTGCAGGCCCGGCTCGATGTTGCTTTCGCTGCCCTTGTAGGCGATGGCGGCAGCAAGCACGCCGTTGGCGGCCTGGGCGGCGGTGCCGACGTCACCGATGGCGACCTTGTACTTGCCCTTTTCCAGGTCGTGCCAGGTGCTTGGGCGGTCCTCTTTCTTCACCAGGTCCTTGTTGATGATGAAGGCGATGGTGCCGGTGTAGGCCAGCGCCCAGTGGCCGTCCTGGTCCTTGGCCCACGCCGGGACCTGGTCCCAGGTGCTTGGCTTGTAGGGCTGGGTCACGCCCTTGGTGACCGCGATCGGGCCGAAGGCCGCGCCGACGTCGCCGATATCGGCGCTGGCGTTGTCCTTCTCGGCATCGAACTTGGCGACTTCCTGGGCCGAGCTCATGTCGGTGTCGCTGTGCTTGAGGCCGTACTTTTTCGCCAGGTCTTCCCAGGTGCCTTTCCAGTTGGCCCAGGCATCGGGCATGCCCACGCTGTTGACCGTGCCTTCCTTGCGGGCGGCGTCTTCAAGGGCCTTGAGGTCCTGGGCCATGGCCGAGGTGCAAAAAGCGATGGCCGAACCGAGCAGTGACGCCATGAACAACTTTTTCATCCGAAGCTCCTTTGGTGGGTGCCTTGCATTCGTTGTTATGAACGGAAGCGGTGCTTGCGACCCCTTGGTCTAGGTCAGCAAACCTTGCGCCAAGGTAGGCCTGTTGCGTGACAGTTTGATGTAAGGGGCGGGGGCGGGTGGCAGGCCCAAGGCCCTGGAACTACAGCGTAGACCAGATCGAAAGCCTTGATTCGCGTGGGCTGGCGCGGATCTGGCATATCTGGCAAGTGCCCTGCGGCGCCTGTGTCACAGGATGTTCATCAGCCGTGCCTAGGCTTGCACTACGCCCCAACTGCCCCGTTTCGGGGCTGGACTAGTCCAGATAGGTAACCTTTGATGCAAGCGACGCCACCGCGCGCGGTAACAGCCATCTGCCACGCGCTGCAGGAGCAGATCGAACACGGCTTGCTGGCGCCCGGCGGCAAGCTGCCGGCCGAGCGCAGGCTCAGCGAGGTGTTCGACACCACGCGTATCACGCTGCGCGAGGCCCTGGTGCAGCTTGAGGCCATGGGCCTGATCTACCGCGAAGAGCGGCGCGGCTGGTTCGTCGCGCCCGAGCGTCTGACCTACGACCTGATCGAGCGCAGCCACTTCCATGCGATGGTGCGAGACCAGGGGCGCGAGCCGCGTACGCAGCTGCTGTCGGCGCGCCTGCAGCCGGCTTCGGCGGCGATCTGCGCGCGCCTGCGGCTGCCGGCGCTGTCCAGCGTGGTGCGGATCTGCCGGTTGCGGCGTATCGACGGGCGGGCGGTGCTGTATGCCGAGCACTATCTCAACCCGCGCTACTTCCCAGGAATCCTTGAGCTGGACCTGGCCCGGTCACTGACCGAGATCTATGCGCGGGAGTACGCGATTCACTATGGGCAGGTGTGCTTCGAGATCCTGCCGACGGCGTTGCCGGTGGAGGCGGCGGCTGCCTTGAAGGTGTCGGCTGGCAGCCCCGGGCTGCATATCACCCGGGTCAACAGCGACCAGCATGGGCACCTGATCGACTGTGACCTGGAGTACTGGCGCCATGATGCGATTCGCATCCGCGCTCAGGCGGGGTAAGGGGGCTGCTGTGCAGCCCATCGCCGGCAAGCCGGCTCCCACAGGTTTGGCGTTAGTCTTGAAGGTCATGTGATCCTTGTGGGAGCCGGCTTGCCGGCGATGGGGCGCGAAGCGGCCCTAGCTGGCGGCTCCGCCGGCTTCAGGGATGGCACCACCCCCAGCCGTCACCACCTGCACCGACAGCCGTGGCGTCGCCAGATCCAACCCCGCTTCATCGAGCTGGCGCTTCAACGCCAGGTTGAACGCCCGCGACACCTCCCACTGCTTGATCGGCGCAGTCTTGAACCGCGCCCGCAGGATCGCCGATCCCGACTCGAAGCTTTCCACCCCCTGCAACTCCAGCGGCGACCAGATGTTGCGGCGCATCAGCGGGTCATTGCGCAGTTTCTGCCCGACCTCGCGAATCAGGGTGATGGCCTGGTCGATGTTCATGCTGTGCGGGATGGCCACGCGGAAGATCGCGTAGCCGAATTCGCGCGAGTAGTTCTTGATGCTCTTGATTTCGCTGAACGGGATGGTGTGCACGATGCCGTCGATGTCGCGCAGGCGCACGGTGCGGATGGTCAGGCCCTCGACCGTGCCCAGGTGGCCGCCGACATCCACGTAGTCGTCGATGGCCAGCGAGTCCTCGATGATGATGAACAGGCCGGTGATCAGGTCGGCTACCAGCGACTGGGCGCCGAAACCAATGGCCAGGCCGATGACACCGGCACCGGCCAGCAGCGGGGTGACGTTCATGCCCATGTTGGCCAGGGCGACGATCACCGCAATGATGACGATCACCACGAACATCACGTTGCGGATCAGCGGCATCATGGTCTGCGCACGGGCGTTGGCCAGCCCGCGCCGCGAATGCACCAGGGCATGATGCACGGCGGTGTCGGCGAGGATCCACACCAGCCAGGCGACGATCAGCGTGCCGGCCAGGCCCAGCAGGCGCAGGCTGACTTCATGGCCGTCACCCTCGGCGAAGCTGATCATCGAGTGGCCCCAGACGCGCAGGCCCAGTTCGATGAACAGCAGCCAGATGAACAGGTGCACCAGGACATAGCCGAAGTTGCGCAGGCGTTCGGTATAGACCGCCTGGCGCTTGTTGGCGCGCCTGGGCTTGGCGGCATGGCGACGGACCAGGCCATTGAGCACCATGCACACCACCACCAGCACCGTGCACATCAGCGACTGGCGCAGGGCGGTGCTGGTGTCGCCGGCGGAGACGAAGGTGGCGAACAGCGAAATTGCCACCAGGATCAGCGCCGGGATGTACCAGAAGCTGCCGAGCAGTTCGATGGTGTCGCTCAGGGTGCGCCGGGTCAGGCGCCGGGACAGGGGCTGGTTGCGGATCAGGTGGGCGATCGGGCGGCGGAAGCGCAGGATGAACAGCCCGGTGCATAGCGCGGCGATCACATTGGCAAGGGTGGCCAGGGCGTGGGCCAGGTGGCTGCCCAGCGCGGTGGTCAGGCGTGGGTCGCTCATCGCCTCGCCGAACGCGGCGAAGCTGCCGATCAGCCACAGCGGACGGAACGCCTGGTGCCGCAGAATGTGAAGGGCGCGGTGGCGATGCGGGCCATCGAGCAGCGAGAAGGCAATCACGCAGATCGCCGAGAACAGGGTGCCGACCACCAGCGCGTAAGCCAGCACCATGGCCATCGACTTGCCCAGCGAGGAGGGCAGGGCGAAGCTCAGGTACACGGTGAACACCAGCGCCACCAGCCATGGGCCCAGCTTGCGCAGGGCAAAGCGCACCAGGTCCCAGGTCCGCGGGTGCTGCGGCAGGTCTTCGGTCAGGCCGAAACGCAGGCGCACACGGTGGCCGATCCAGTTGAAGGCATAGGCCAGCAGGCCCCAGACCAGGATGACCCCGGCGAAGCCGAACAGGATCGCCGGCCATTGATGCACCGGCACCACCAGTGCGGCCAATTCGTCCTGGGCCTGGTCGATTTCCAGCGACCAGCGCTTGAACGGGCTGGCATCGCCGCTGAACTGTTTCTCGAAATCATGCAGGGCACCGCCGATCAGGCCGAGCACGCCCTGTTCGACAGTGGGTTGCGATTTCCGGGTGGCATCGCGCAGCTTTTTCAGGTCGGCCAGCAGCTTGGCGCGTTGCTGGTCGTTTTCCAGGTTCTTGATCACCTCGTCCAGGGACTTGCCCAAGGGCTCGCTGGCTTCGGGCTGGGCGGGCGTGCTGGAGCCGAGCAGGCCTGGCAGGCCAGCGGCGTGCGCTGGCGTGACGAACAACAGGAACAGCAGCGTGATGCAACGCAGGAGGGCTGGCACCGGGAAATCTACCTCAGGTCAAACGTTTGCCCGAGTGTAGAGGTTTACGACGGCAGTTTCTCGAGGATCTTCCAGCAGGTGAGGCCGAAAATGCCGAGGGTGCCGATCCACATCATCAGCACGCCGACATTGCGCTCGCGCAGGCTGAAACCGATGGTCAGCAGCATCAGGAACAGGAACACCGGCACGAACAGGGACAGGAACGGCGATGACATGGACAGCATCCTTCTGTTTTGGGGGCCATGTATCAAGCATAGCGCTTTGCAAGCGAGGCGGATTGATCGGGGGCAGGCGGTGACCCGATCGCGCGGCAAGTCGCATCGGCGCACCGCCGCTCCCACGGGGTCGCGTGGGAGCGGGTTGGCCGTCAGGGCAGTTCGCGGCTGCGGTAGAAGGCGCCGAGCACCTTCACCAGGTGGGCCAGGTCATGGCTGCCGCACAGCTCGCGAATCGAGTGCATGGCAAAGGTCGGCAGGCCGATATCGACCGTGCGCACGCCCAGGTGGCTGGCGGTGATCGGGCCGATGGTCGAGCCGCAGCCCATGTCGCTGCGCACCACAAAGCTCTGCACCGGTACTTCCTCGGCCATGCACAGGTGGCGGAAGAACCCGGCGGTTTCGCTGTTGGTGGCGTAGCGCTGGTTGTTGTTGACCTTGATCACCGGGCCTGCGTTGAGCTTGGGGCCGTGGTTGCCGTCGTGCTTGTCGGCGTAGTTGGGGTGCACGCCGTGGGCATTGTCGGCCGAGACCATCAGCGAGCGCTGGATGGTGCGCACATAGTCGTCGCCATCGGGCAGCAGGCGTTGCAGGGTCTGTTCGAGCATCGGGCCGTCGGCGCCGCAGGCCGAGCAGGAGCCGACTTCCTCGTGGTCGTTGCACACCAGTACGCAGGTCTCGTCGCCTTCGGCGTTCAGCAGCGCCTGCAGGCCGGCGTAGCACGACAGCAGGTTGTCCAGGCGGGCGGCGGCGATGAAGTCGCCGTTCAGGCCGATCAACGCGGCGTCCTGGGTGTCGTAGAAGCTCAGCTCGTAATCCAGCACCACGTCGGCGTTGAGGTCATGCTCGCGGGCCAGCTGCTCGGTGAGCAGGGCGCGGAAGTCGATGCGCTCGTCGCCGGCGACCTGTGCCAGGATCGGTGGCAGCTCGGTCTGCGGGTTGATCTGCCAGCCTTCGTTGGCGGTGCGGTTGAGATGGATCGCCAGGTTGGGGATCACCGCGATCGGCAGCTTGAAATCAATCAGCTGGCTTTCCACCTTGCCGTCACGGCGGAAGGTGACCCGGCCGGCCAGCGACAGGTCGCGGTCGAACCAAGGGGCGAGCAGGGCGCCGCCATAGACTTCGACGCCCAGTTGCAGGAAGCCCTGGCGTTGCAGTTCGGGCTGCGGCTTGACCCGCAGGCATGGGCTGTCGGTGTGGGCGCCGACCATGCGGATACCGCCGATCAGCGGCGAATGCTTGCCGAGCTTGATGGCGATGATCGAGGAATCGTTACGGGTCACGTAGTAGCGACCGCCAGGCGTGGGGGCCCAGCTGTCGCGCTCGTCCAGGCGATGGTAGCCGGCAGCTTCGAGGCGCTGCGCGAGGCTGGCGGTGGCGTGGAAGGGCGTCGGGGAGGCCTTGAGGAATTCGATCAGGCCGGCGTTCAGGGCATCGCGCATAAGTCACTCCAGACAGCAGTGGCGCGAGTTTAGCGTAAATGCTCGAAAAATTGTGTCAGCCCTATCGCGAGGCGTGGGAGCGGGCTTGCCCCGCGATCGGGTCTGTATCTCAGAACGGTGCCGGACACTCGAATTTCAGGCGTTCGCCAGACACCGGATGGGTAAAGCTCAGCATCGAGGCATGCAGGCACAGCCGCTCATGGGCCGCCAGCGCCTCGGGGTTGGCGTACAGCCGGTCGCCGAGCAGCGGGTGGCCGATCGACAGCATGTGCACGCGCAGCTGGTGCGAGCGCCCGGTGATCGGCGTCAGTTCGACCCGGCAGTGATCGCCGCAGCGCTCGACGATGCGCCAGAAGGTCAGGGCATGCTTGCCCTGCTCATGGTCGACCACGTGGCGCGGCTTGGTCGGTGGGTCGTAACGCAGGGGCAGGTCGATGCTGCCGCTGTCGAGCGCGGGCTGGCCCCAGCACAGCGCGGTATAGGCCTTTTCGGTCTCGCGGTCGTGGAATTGGCGTGACAGTTCACGATGGCTGTCGGCGTCGCGGGCGAGCAGGATGATCCCCGAGGTTTCCCAGTCCAGGCGGTGGACGATCAGGGCTTCCGGGTAGCCGTTTTCCTGCAGGCGGGTGATCAGGCAGTCCTTGTTGTCCTCGGCGCGGCCCGGCACCGACAGCAGCAGGGTCGGCTTGTTGATCACCAGGACGGCGGCGTCTTCGTGAAGGATCTGGATGTTCGACAGCGGCATTGCTAGGTCTCGGTGAAATGGCGGAAAGCACTGGGGCC
>NZ_JBOBDQ010000022.1:0-76989 GCF_050586565.1 Pseudomonas sp. WC1 | reverse complement strand
GCTGACGCAGCTGTCGCTAGCTGGGTATGGCGCTAGACTCCTGATCGGCAACGGCAACGGCAACGGCAACGGCAACGGCAACGGCAACGGCAACGGTAGAATCAAAGGTGATTTGAGCGTTCGTCGGCGCGCCGACGTGGTCGGCTATCACTTCTCTGTCACGTAACTGTATTGTTGGCTATTCTCCGATCTGTCCCAGTACACTTCGTAACTGTTACGGTATTCTGGCCCCGCAGTGAGCCACACAAGAACAATGACCCGTCAGCGCTTCGAGAACACGCCATGACCAACCTGCTGCTGTACCAGCGCATTGCCCAGCAACTGGCCGATGACATCCGCCGGGGTGTCTACCAGCCGGGGGAGCGGGTGCCGTCGGTGCGCAAGATGAGCGCGCAGCTCAATGTCAGCCATGCCACCGTGCTGCAGGCGTACGCCAATCTCGAGGACCAGGGCCTGATCCGTGCCCGGCCGCAGTCCGGCTACTACGTCCACCAGACCCCGGCGTTGACGGCGCAGACCCCGGATATCGCGCGGGTCGAGCGCCCGGGCCTGGTCACCCGGGCAAGCATCATCCAGCAAGTGCTGGTCGAGGCGCGGCGCGATGGGGTTTTCCCATTCGGCGCCGCGGTGCCGCATGTGGACTACCTGCCCGTGCGTGCCCTGCACCAGCAATTGGCCAAGGTGACGCGCTTCCACAGCCCGCGTGCCTTCAGCTACATGTTCAGCCCGGGTTTCGAACCGCTGCGCCGGCAGATCGCCATTCGCATGCGTGATGCCGGCGTGCTGGTCGATCCGCGTGAGGTGGTGGTGACCCACGGCTGCGTCGATGCCCTGCAGATGGCGCTGCGGGTGCTGACCCGACCGGGCGACCTGATCGCGGCCGAGTCGCCCACCTACTATGGCCTGCTGCAGCTGGCCGACCTGCTGGGGCTCAAGGTCATCGAGATTCCCAGCGACCCGTCTACCGGTATCAGCCTGGAAGCCCTGCAACTGGCAGCCAACCAGTGGTCGATCAAGGCGCTGGTACTGACGGCGCGCTTGAGCAATCCCTTGGGCGGCACCATCCCCGAGGAGCGGCAGAAGCAGTTGCTGCGCCTGGCCTCGGACTTCGACATACAGATCGTCGAGGATGATATCTACGGTGAGCTGATGTTCGAGCAGGGGCGCACCAAGGCGCTCAAGGCGTTCGATCGCCTCGACCGGGTGATCTACTGCTCGAGCTTCTCCAAGACCCTGTCGCCAGGGGTGCGGGTCGGCTGGATGATCGCCGGGCGCTACCAGGACGAGATCCAGCGCCTGCAGACCTTCACCACCCACTCGGCCTGCAGTGTCACGCAGATGGCGGTGGCTGCCTACCTGGAGAACGGCGGCTACGATCGCCACCTGCGCTACATTCGCCAGGAGTATCGCAAGAACCTCAGTGCCTACCAGCTGGCGGTGCAGCAGCACTTCCCCGAAGGCACGCAGATGACCCGGCCCACCGGCGGCTTCATTCTTTGGGTCAGCCTGCCAGGGCGAGTCAATACCCAGGAGCTGCATGTGCGGGCGCTGGAACAGGGGATCAGCATCGCGCCGGGGCTGATCTTCAGTAATACGGAGCAGTTCAACCACTGTATCCGGCTCAATTGCGGTATTCCCTGGAACCGCGAGGCGGAGCGCGCAGTGATGACCCTGGGGCTGCTGGCCCAACAATTGTGCCGCGAGCCGACAGGTTCACTTTTGTAGGCTTGTCAGATGAGCGGGGAACAGGGAGCATACGCGTTTTGCAGCTTAAGCTCCCGGTACCCATGAACCTGTTTCGTCCTCTTGTCATTGCCCTGTGTTGCGCGTTGCCCTGGCTGCCGGCCGGAGCCGTGCAGGCTGCCGAGCCTGCAATCAAGGCGCAGGGGGTGCACAAGTCGCCGGCCAAGGCTGCAGCCAAGCCGACAGCCAAGCCCAAGGCCAAACCAAAGGCCAAACCAAAGGCCAAGCCCAAGGTGAAGGCCAAACCTGTCAGCAAGGCTGTCGCCAAATCGCTACCCAAGTCGAAGATCGACCTGAGCCTGCCGAGTGAAATGGTCAGGCACCTCGAGCCGGACCTGGGTGACGGGCCGGTGGTGCGCAAACCTCTGCTGCCGTCGATGTTCCCCACCAAGCCGGAATCCGACAGCAGCCCGTTCCAGCTCAACGGCCGGCTGATCAGCAACGAAATGCAGTTGCAGTTGCGCAACGACAGCCGGCGCGACGTCGACGGCGCGGCGATCGATTTCGAATTCCGCAACTGACTGCCGGGTCACCGTCTTTTTCATTCGCTCGGCAATTTCAAACATATGTTTGAGCGGTTAGTATCCAGGGACGTTCGTCCCGTTTTGCTCCTGGGAGTCCTGTTGTCATGAAATGCCGCGAGGGCTGCGGTGCCTGTTGCATCGCCCCGTCCATCAGTTCGCCTATCCCCGGCATGCCGCAGGGCAAGCCAGCTGGCGAACGCTGCCTGCACCTTAATGTCGAAAACCTTTGTGCGCTGTTCGGCAAGCCCGAACGGCCCAAAGTGTGTGGCGGCTTCAAGGCGGAAGCGGACATCTGTGGCAACGATCGTGACGAGGCCATCCGCATCATCGGGTGGCTGGAGCAGATGACGGCGGCGTGACAGGTTGGATCCTCGACAACAAGGAACAAGATGATGAGATCGATCAAGCGTATTGCACTGCTGTGTGGCATGGGTGTCGTGCTGGCACCGACGGCTTGGGCCGAGAACTGGCAGGTGGCCAAGGACGAGGAGGGGATCAAGGTGTCCCTCAGCGAGGTGGCCGGTTCCAAGTACAAGGCCTACCGTGGCGTGACCGTGATCAAAGCGCCGCTGGCCAAGGTCAAGGCGCTGCAGGAGGACGTGGCGGGGGCCTGCGCCTGGATCCACGAGTGCAAGTCGCAGAAACTGCTCAAGAGCGAGGGCGACCAGAGCTGGACCTACACCCAGTTCAATACACCATGGCCTGTGACGCCGCGCGATTCTGTCCTGCATGTGACCACTGTCCAGGAGGCTGATGGCAGCCTGACCCGCAAGCTTGAGGAGCAGCCGAAGTATCTGCCGGAGGAAAAGGGCTTCGTGCGTGTCGCCCAGGTGGAGGGCTACTGGAAGCTGGTGCCCAAGGGTGACAGCACCGAGGTGACCTACCAGGTGCACACCGAGCCAGGTGGCAGTGTGCCGTCCTGGTTGGCCAACAAGTTCGTGGTGGATGCGCCGTTCAATACCCTGAAGGGGTTGAAGGAGCGTGCCGAGAAGCAGTGATCGGCGCCGGTAACGCAGAAACAAGAAAGGCTGCCCGAGGGCAGCCTTTTTAGCGTTCGGCCGACAGGGCTTACTTGCGGTCTTTCAGCTCGACGATGTCACGCTGCTCGTAGCCGGTGTACAGCTGGCGTGGGCGGCCGATCTTGTATGGGCTGGAGAGCATTTCCTTCCAGTGCGAGATCCAGCCGACGGTACGTGCCAGGGCGAAGATCACGGTGAACATGCTGGTCGGAATACCGATGGCCTTGAGGATGATGCCCGAGTAGAAGTCGACGTTCGGGTACAGCGAGCGCTCGACGAAGTACGGATCGGTCAGGGCGATCTCTTCCAGGCGCATGGCCAGTTCCAGCTGCGGGTCGTTCTTGATGCCCAGCTCGCTGAGCACTTCGTCGCAGGTCTTCTTCATCACGGTGGCGCGCGGGTCGCGGTTCTTGTACACGCGGTGACCGAAGCCCATGAGCTTGAACGGATCGTTCTTGTCCTTGGCCTTGGCGATGAACTTGTCGATGTTCGAGACATCGCCGATTTCATCGAGCATGGTCAGTACGGCTTCGTTCGCACCGCCGTGGGCCGGGCCCCACAGTGCGGCGATGCCGGCGGCGATACAGGCGAACGGGTTGGCGCCCGAGGAGCCCGCCAGGCGTACGGTGGAGGTGGAGGCGTTCTGCTCGTGGTCGGCGTGGAGGATGAAGATCCGGTCCATCGCCTTGGCCAGCACCGGGCTGATCGGTTTAATCTCGCACGGGGTGTTGAACATCATGTGCAGGAAGTTTTCCGCGTACGACAGGTCATTGCGCGGGTACATCATGGGTTGGCCCATGGAGTACTTGTAGACCATCGCGGCAAGGGTCGGCATTTTCGCGACCAGGCGTACCGCGGAGATTTCGCGGTGCTGCGGGTTATTGATGTCCAGCGAGTCGTGATAGAACGCCGACAGGGCGCCGACCACGCCGCACATCACTGCCATGGGGTGGGCGTCGCGGCGGAATCCGTTGAAGAACGACTTCAGCTGCTCGTGAACCATGGTGTGGTTCTTCACGGTGCTGACGAACTGGGCCTTCTGCTCGGCATTCGGCAGTTCGCCGTTGAGCAGCAGGTAGCAGGTCTCGAGGTAGTCCGACTGTTCGGCGAGCTGTTCGATCGGGTAGCCGCGGTGCAGCAGCACGCCCTTGTCGCCATCGATGTAGGTGATCTTCGACTCGCACGAGGCGGTCGCCATGAAACCAGGGTCGAAGGTGAAGTGGCCTGATGCCCCCAACCCGCGGACGTCGATAACATCGGGACCAACGGTGCCGGTTAAAATGGGCAGCTCGACGGGGGCAGCGCCCTCGATGATCAACTGCGCTTTTTTGTCAGCCATGTGGCCTCCTATTAATGCTTGAAATCATCAGACAGACCCCCCACGCAGGGCCCGCACCACTATAGAGGGATAAATTCGAATGTCAATTTGCCTAAAGGCTGGTTGAAACGCCCTCTGAGGCCTGATTTTTCACGAAATTCTCGCCCGTTTACGCCTTTTGTCCCTTAAAGGCAATGCGCTATTTGGGCTAGCCCCTCACGTTGTCATAAGCAGCCTAACTGTCTATACTCGGCAGCCGACTCCCAGGGGCTTTCAAGCCCGCCCTGCTGGGTGTCGTCGCTCTCCTGGGTGGTGGGTACCTGACCAGTACACTTACCAACAACTTTGCCCTGTTAGCTAGGGGCTCTTCAGTGTGAAAAAAGCCGTGAAAAGCCAACGACCTGTAAACCTAGACCTAAGGACCATCAAACTCCCGATCACCGCGTACACGTCCATTCTTCACCGTATTTCCGGCGTCATCCTCTTCCTCGGCCTTGCCATCATGCTGTACGCACTGGGCAAGTCGCTGGGTTCGGAGGAAGGCTTTGCCGAGGTGAAGGCGTGTCTGACCAGTCCGCTGGCCAAACTGGTGACCTGGGGCCTGCTGTCCGGCCTGCTGTACCACCTCGTGGCAGGTGTGCGCCACCTGATCATGGACATGGGTGTCGGTGAGACGCTGGAAGGCGGCAAGCTGGGCTCGAAAATCGTGATCGTCATCTCCGTGGTGCTGATCGTTCTGGCAGGAGTTTGGGTATGGTAACTAACGTCACGAACCTGTCGCGTTCGGGCCTCTACGACTGGATGGCGCAGCGCGTCTCGGCGGTCGTTCTCGCGGCTTACTTCATTTTCCTGATCGGCTACCTCGCCGCCCACCCGGGCATCGACTACGCCCAGTGGCACGCTCTGTTCACCAACAACGCGATGCGCATCTTCAGTCTGCTGGCCCTCGTTGCCCTGGGCGCCCACGCCTGGGTCGGCATGTGGACCATTGCCACCGACTACCTGACGCCGATGGCGTTCGGCAAGTCGGCGACTGCGATTCGTTTCCTGTTCCAGGCGGTATGCGGCGTTGCGATGTTCGCTTACTTCGTCTGGGGTGTGCAGATTCTCTGGGGTATCTGATTCATGGCTAACATTCCAACCATTTCCTTCGACGCCATCATCATCGGTGGTGGCGGCGCCGGCATGCGCGCAGCACTGCAACTGGCTCAAGGCGGCCACAAGACCGCCGTAGTCACCAAGGTGTTCCCGACCCGTTCGCATACCGTTTCCGCCCAGGGCGGCATCACCTGCGCCATCGCTTCGGCCGACCCGAACGACGACTGGCGCTGGCACATGTACGATACCGTCAAGGGTTCCGACTACATCGGTGACCAGGACGCTATCGAATACATGTGTCAGGAAGGCCCTGCCGCGGTCTTCGAGCTGGACCACATGGGCCTGCCGTTCTCGCGTACCGAAACCGGTCGTATCTACCAGCGTCCGTTCGGTGGCCAGTCCAAGGACTTCGGCAAGGGCGGCCAGGCTGCCCGTACCTGCGCAGCCTCCGACCGTACCGGTCACGCGCTGCTGCACACCCTGTACCAGGGCAACCTGAAGGCAGGCACCACCTTCCTCAACGAGTACTACGCCGTTGACCTGGTGAAGAACCAGGACGGCGCGTTCGTCGGTGTGATCGCGATCTGCATCGAAACCGGCGAAACCATGTACATCAAGTCCAAGGCCACCGTGCTGGCGACTGGCGGTGCTGGCCGTATCTACGCCTCCACCACCAACGCCCTGATCAATACCGGTGACGGTATCGGCATGGCCCTGCGTGCCGGCGTGCCGGTGCAGGACATCGAGATGTGGCAGTTCCACCCGACCGGCATCGCCGGCGCCGGTGTACTGGTCACCGAAGGTTGCCGCGGTGAAGGTGGCTACCTGATCAACGCCCACGGCGAGCGCTTCATGGAGCGTTACGCGCCGAACGCGAAAGACCTGGCCGGCCGCGACGTGGTCGCCCGTTCCATGGTCAAGGAAATCATCGCCGGCAACGGCGTGGGCCCGAACAAGGACCACGTGCTGCTGAAGCTGGATCACCTGGGCGAGGAAGTGCTGCACAGCCGCCTGCCAGGTATCTGCGAGCTGTCCAAGACCTTCGCCCACGTCGACCCGGTGGTCGCCCCGGTTCCGGTCGTGCCGACCTGCCATTACATGATGGGCGGCGTTGCCACCAACATTCATGGCCAGGCCATCACCATGGACGCCGAAGGCAAGGACCACATCATCCCGGGTCTGTTCGCCGTGGGTGAAGTGGCCTGTGTGTCGGTCCATGGCGCCAACCGCCTGGGCGGCAACTCGCTGCTCGACCTGGTTGTATTCGGTCGTGCCGCCGGCCTGCACCTGGAAAAGGCGCTGACCGAAGGCGTCGAGTACCGCGATGCCAGCGATACCGACGTCGATGTTGCCCTGAACCGCCTGAACAAGCTCAACGAGCGTACCAGTGGCGAAGACGTGGCAAGTCTGAAGCGCGAGCTGCAGAGCTGCATGCAGAACTACTTCGGTGTATTCCGTACCGGCGAATACATGCAGAAGGGTATCGAGCAGCTGGCTGGCCTGCGTGACCGCATCGCCAACGTCAAGATCAACGACAAGTCCCAGGCCTTCAACACCGCGCGTATCGAAGCGCTGGAGCTGCAGAACCTGCTGGAAGTCGCCGAAGCTACCGCCATCGCGGCCGAAGCCCGTAAAGAGTCCCGCGGCGCGCACGCCCGTGAAGACTTCGAAGACCGTGACGACGAGAACTGGCTGTGCCACACCCTGTACTACCCGGGTGAGAAGCGCGTTGCCAAGCGCGGCGTCAACTTTGCGCCGAAGACAGTTCCTGCCTTCGAACCAAAAGTCCGGACTTACTAAGGGTGGCTGCTATGTTGAAAGTCGAAGTTTATCGCTACAACCCCGACACCGACTCGGCGCCCAAGATGGAGTCGTTCGACGTCGATACCGGCGGCAAGGACCTGATGGTTCTGGACGTGCTGGCACTGATCAAGGAAAAGGACGAGGGCTTCTCGTACCGTCGCTCCTGCCGTGAAGGCGTGTGCGGTTCCGATGGCATGAACATGAACGGCAAGAACGGCCTGGCCTGCATCACCCCGCTGTCGGGCGTGGTCAAGGGCAACAAGCTGGTGCTGCGCCCGCTGCCTGGTCTGCCGGTCATTCGTGACCTGGTGGTCGATATGAGCATCTTCTACAAGCAGTACGAGAAGGTGAAGCCGTTCCTGCAGAACGACACGCCGGCTCCGGCCATCGAGCGTCTGCAGTCGCCGGAAGACCGCGACAAGCTGGACGGTCTGTACGAGTGCATCCTGTGCGCTTGCTGCTCGACCTCCTGCCCATCGTTCTGGTGGAACCCGGACAAGTTCCTGGGCCCCGCCGCACTGCTGCAGGCCTATCGCTTCCTGGCCGACAGCCGTGACACCAAGACTCAGGAGCGCCTGGCGTCCCTGGATGACCCGTTCAGCGTATTCCGCTGCCGCGGGATCATGAACTGCGTGAACGTTTGCCCGAAGGGTCTGAACCCGACCAAGGCTATCGGCCACGTACGTAACATGCTGCTGCAGAGCGGCACCTGATTCAAAACGTTGTACCTGCAGTAAGCCGAGGTGCGGGTGGTGAGCCCGCACTGAGGTAAAACCCGAGCAAGGGCCCACAAAGCCCGCGCTCATTACCTATGAAGATATGAGACCAGCAGGGGCTTCCGGGCTGGTACCCGGAAAATCAGCAGGATCCAGGTGGCGTGGTTCAGTCGCTGTGTTCGGACTTTTCCAGGTTTGCTGTGGCTCTCGCCGATCAGTCCCCTAACCGAGGGTGACCAAGCATGCAAGAAAGCGTGATGCAGCGCATGTGGGAAAGCGCCCACCTTTCAGGTGGTAACGCTGCATATGTGGAAGAGCTTTATGAGCTCTACCTGCACGACCCTAACGCTGTGCCAGAAGAGTGGCGCACCTACTTCCAGAAGTTGCCCGCCGACGGCAGCACCGCTACCGATGTATCGCACTCGACGATCCGCGACCATTTCGTATTGCTGGCAAAGAACCAGCGCCGCGCCCAACCGGTTTCCGCCGGGAGCGTGAGCACAGAGCACGAGAAGAAGCAGGTTGAAGTGCTGCGACTGATCCAGGCCTATCGTATGCGCGGCCATCAGGCTGCCAAGCTCGACCCGTTGGGGTTGTGGCAGCGTCCTGCGCCCGTAGACCTGTCGATCAATCATTACGGCTTGACCAATGCCGATCTTGATACGACCTTCCGTGCCGGCGACCTGTTCATCGGCAAAGAGGAAGCGAGCCTACGCGAAATCTTCGAGGCGCTCGAGAAGACATATTGTCGCACCATTGGTGCCGAATTCACCCACATCGTCGATTCCGAGCAGCGCAGCTGGTTCCAGCAGCGCCTGGAAAGCGTGCGTGGCCGTCCGGAATTCTCCGCCGATGTGCAGGCGCACCTGCTCGAGCGCGTCACGGCCGGTGAGGGCCTGGAGAAGTACCTGGGCACCAAGTACCCGGGCACCAAGCGCTTCGGCCTGGAAGGCGGCGAGAGCCTGATCCCGATGCTGGACGAAATGATCCAGCGCTCCGGTTCCTACGGTACCAAGGAAGTCGTGATCGGCATGGCCCACCGTGGCCGCCTGAACGTGCTCGTCAACACCTTCGGCAAGAACCCGCGCGAGCTGTTCGACGAGTTCGAAGGCAAGAAGATGAACGAGCTGGGCTCCGGTGACGTGAAGTATCACCAGGGCTTCTCCTCCAACGTGATGACCCCCGGTGGCGAAGTTCACCTGGCCATGGCGTTCAACCCCTCCCACCTGGAAATCGTCTCGCCAGTGGTTGAAGGTTCGGTTCGCGCCCGCCAGGATCGCCGCAACGACAGCGTTGGCGACAAGGTCCTGCCGATCTCGATCCACGGCGACGCGGCGTTCGCCGGCCAGGGCGTGGTCATGGAAACCTTCCAGATGTCGCAGACCCGCGGTTTCAAGACCGGCGGCACCGTGCACATCGTGATCAACAACCAGGTCGGCTTCACCATCAGCAACCCGCTGGACGCGCGCTCCACCGAGTACGCCACCGACGTTGCCAAGATGATCCAGGCTCCGATCCTGCACGTGAACGGCGACGATCCGGAAGCGGTGATGTTCGTCACCCAGCTGGCCATCGATTACCGCATGCAGTTCAAGCGTGACGTGGTCATCGACCTGGTCTGCTACCGCCGCCGTGGCCACAACGAGGCCGACGAGCCGAACGGCACCCAGCCGCTGATGTACCAGCAGATCAGCAAGCAGCGCACCACACGTGAGCTGTACGCTGAGCAACTGATCAGTGCCGGCCGCATCGATGCCGAACGCGCCCAGGCCAAGATCGACGAGTACCGCAACGCCCTGGACAACGGCCTGCACGTCGTCAAGAGCCTGGTCAAGGAGCCGAACCGCGAGCTGTTCGTCGACTGGCGCCCCTACCTGGGCCATGCATGGACCGCGCGTCACGACACCCGCTTCGACCTCAAGACCCTGCAGGAACTGTCGGCCAAGCTGCTAGAACTGCCAGAGGGCTTCGTCGTCCAGCGTCAGGTCGCGAAGATCTACGAAGACCGCCAGAAGATGCAAGCCGGCGGCTTGCCGATCAACTGGGGTTACGCCGAGACCATGGCCTACGCCACCCTGCAGTTCGAGGGTCACCCGATCCGCATGACCGGCCAGGACATCGGCCGTGGCACCTTCTCGCACCGTCACGCGGTGCTGCACAACCAGAAGGACGCCAGCACCTACGTCCCGCTGAAGAACCTGTTCCCGGGCCAGCCGCGCTTCGACCTGTACGACTCCTTCCTTTCGGAAGAAGCGGTACTGGCTTTCGAATACGGCTACTCGACCACCACGCCGAACGCGCTGGTGATCTGGGAAGCCCAGTTCGGCGACTTCGCCAACGGCGCGCAAGTGGTGATCGACCAGTTCATCACCAGCGGCGAGCACAAGTGGGGCCGTCTGTGCGGTCTGACCATGCTGCTGCCACACGGTTATGAAGGGCAGGGCCCGGAGCACTCCTCCGCGCGTCTGGAGCGTTACCTGCAGCTTTGCGCCGAGCACAACATCCAGGTGTGCGTGCCGACCACTCCAGCACAGATCTACCACCTGCTGCGTCGCCAGGTCATCCGCCCGCTGCGCAAGCCGTTGGTCGTGCTGACGCCGAAGTCGCTGCTGCGCCACAAGCTGGCCATCTCGACCCTGGAAGACCTGGCCGAAGGCTCGTTCCAGACCGTGATCCCGGAAATCGATACCCTCGATCCGGCCAAGGTCGAACGCCTGGTCCTGTGCGGCGGCAAGGTCTACTACGACCTGCTGGAAAAACGCCGTGCCGAAGGCCGTGAAGACATCGCCATCGTGCGTATCGAACAGCTGTATCCGTTCCCTGAGGACGACCTGGTCGAAATCCTGGCGCCTTACACCAACCTCAAGCATGCAGTGTGGTGTCAGGAAGAGCCGATGAACCAGGGCGCCTGGTACAGCAGCCAGCACCACATGCGCCGTATCCTGGGCCGCCACAACAAGGCACTGGTCCTGGAATACGCCGGCCGCGACGCGTCCGCCGCGCCAGCCTGTGGTTACGCATCGAAGCACGCCGAACAGCAGGAAAAACTGCTGCAAGACGCGTTTACTGTCTAACGCCTTCGCGCACCTGAAACCGAATTTAAGGAAACACAGATAATGGCTATCGAGATCAAAGCCCCAACCTTCCCGGAATCGGTTGCCGATGGCACCGTTGCCACCTGGCACAAACAGCCGGGCGACGCCGTCAAGCGTGACGAGCTGATCGTCGACATCGAAACCGACAAAGTCGTGCTGGAAGTCCTGGCCACCGCCGACGGCGTGCTGGGCGCCATCGTCAAGGGCGAGGGCGATACCGTCCTGTCCGACGAAGTGCTGGGCTCGATCGTGGAAGGCGGCGCTGCCGCCGCTGCTCCAGCTGCCGCCCCGGCCGCTGCCGCTCCAGCCGCTGCTGTCGCCGCCGACGCTGGCGAAGACGACCCGGTTGCCGCACCTGCCGCGCGCAAGCTGGCTGAAGAGAACGGTATCGACCTGGCTACCGTTGCCGGCACCGGCAAGGGCGGTCGCATCACCAAGGAAGACGTCGTCGCCGCCGTCGCCAACAAAAAGTCGGCTCCGGCTCCAGCTGCCAAGCCGGCCGCTGCCGCCGCCGCTGCTCCGGTCGTCGCCGCCGCTGGCGACCGTACCGAGAAGCGTGTGCCGATGACCCGCCTGCGCGCCAAGATCGCCGAGCGTCTGGTCGAAGCCCAGTCGAACATGGCGATGCTGACCACCTTCAACGAAGTCGACATGACCGAAGTCATGGCCCTGCGTTCGAAGTACAAGGACCTGTTCGAGAAGACCCACAACGGCGTGCGCCTGGGCTTCATGTCGTTCTTCGTCAAGGCCGCCACCGAGGCGCTGAAGCGCTTCCCGGCGGTCAACGCCTCGATCGACGGCAACGACATCGTCTACCACGGTTATGCAGACGTTGGCGTCGCTGTTTCCAGCGACCGTGGCCTGGTGGTGCCGGTACTGCGCAACGCCGAGTCGATGAGCCTGGCGGAAATCGAGAACGGCATCGCTACCTTCGGCAAGAAGGCCCGTGACGGCAAGCTGGCCATCGAAGAAATGACTGGCGGTACCTTCACCATCACCAACGGTGGTACCTTCGGCTCGATGATGTCGACTCCGATCGTCAACCCGCCGCAGGCCGCGATCCTGGGCATGCACAACATCATCCAGCGCCCGATGGCCATCAATGGCCAAGTGGTGATCCGCCCAATGATGTACCTGGCGCTGTCCTACGACCACCGCCTGATCGACGGCAAGGAAGCGGTAACCTTCCTGGTGACCATCAAGAACCTGCTGGAAGATCCGTCTCGCCTGCTGCTGGACATCTAATCAACTAGCTGCGCGCCGCCGGCCCCGTTCTTCAAGAGACGGGGCTGTGCGGTACGCGGCTTGTAGCTTGTAGCTGATAAGGAATCTTTTATGACCCAGAAATTCGACGTAGTGGTGATTGGTGCAGGTCCTGGCGGCTATGTTGCCGCCATCAAGGCTGCCCAACTCGGTCTGAAGACTGCCTGTATCGAGAAGTACACCGACGCCGAGGGCAAGCTGGCCCTGGGCGGCACCTGCCTGAACGTAGGTTGCATTCCTTCCAAGGCGCTGCTGGACAGCTCCTGGAAGTACAAGGAAGCCAAAGAGAGCTTCAACGTCCACGGTATCTCCACGGGTGAAGTGAAGATGGACGTCGCCGCGATGGTTGGCCGCAAGGCCGGCATCGTCAAGAACCTGACCGGCGGTGTTGCCACCCTGTTCAAGGCCAACGGCGTCACTTCGATCCAGGGCCATGGCAAGCTGCTGGCCGGCAAGAAAGTCGAAGTCACCAAGGCTGACGGCACCACCGAAGTCATCGAAGCCGAGAACGTGATCCTGGCTTCCGGCTCGCGTCCGATCGACATTCCACCGGCTCCGGTCGACCAGAACGTCATCGTCGATTCCACCGGCGCCCTGGAATTCCAGGCTGTACCGAAGCGCCTGGGCGTCATCGGTGCCGGCGTGATCGGCCTGGAACTGGGCTCGGTCTGGGCTCGCCTGGGTGCCGAAGTCACCGTCCTGGAAGCCCTGGACACCTTCCTGATGGCTGCCGACACTGCCGTGTCGAAAGAAGCCCAGAAGACTCTGACCAAGCAAGGCCTGGACATCAAGCTGGGCGCTCGCGTCACCGGCTCGAAAGTCAACGGCAACGAAGTCGAAGTCACCTACACCAACGCCGAAGGCGAGCAGAAGATCACCTTCGACAAGCTGATCGTCGCGGTCGGCCGTCGTCCGGTGACCACTGACCTGCTGGCTGCCGACAGCGGTGTGACCATCGACGAGCGTGGCTACATCTTCGTCGATGACCACTGCGCTACCAGCGTTCCGGGCGTATTCGCCATCGGTGACGTGGTGCGTGGCATGATGCTGGCGCACAAGGCCTCGGAAGAGGGCATTATGGTCGTCGAGCGCATCAAGGGCCACAAAGCCCAGATGAACTACGACCTGATCCCGTCGGTCATCTACACCCACCCGGAAATCGCGTGGGTCGGCAAGACCGAACAAGCCTTGAAGGCCGAGGGTGTTGAGGTTAACGTAGGCACCTTCCCGTTCGCGGCCAGCGGCCGTGCGATGGCAGCCAACGATACCGGTGGTTTCGTCAAGGTCATCGCCGACGCCAAGACCGACCGCGTCCTGGGTGTTCACGTGATTGGCCCATCGGCTGCCGAACTGGTACAGCAGGGCGCGATCGCAATGGAATTCGGCACCAGTGCCGAGGATCTGGGCATGATGGTCTTCAGCCATCCGACCCTGTCCGAAGCGTTGCATGAAGCAGCGCTGGCGGTGAATGGCGGTGCCATTCACGTCGCCAACCGTAAGAAGCGTTAATTATAAGAAACCACGGCGGTCTGCCCGTCGTGGGTCTTGCGTGCAAGACTCACCGCGGAACGTCCGCCGGACCGGATCACATGGGAAAACCCGGGGTCAACGGTCACAGGTGGTGCGGCGCCAGTAATGGCGCAGCGCCGAAGCGCAGTACCTAACGAAGACGGTAAAAAGCATGAATCTTCACGAGTATCAGGGTAAGCAGCTGTTCGCTGAATACGGCCTGCCAGTTTCCAAGGGTTTCGCAGTCGACACCCCTGAAGCTGCAGCAGAAGCCTGCGACAAGATCGGCGGTTCCGAGTGGGTTGTAAAAGCCCAGGTTCACGCTGGTGGTCGCGGTAAAGCGGGCGGCGTCAAGCTGGTTCGCAGCAAGGAAGACGCCAAGGCGTTCGCTGCCCAGTGGCTTGGCAAGAACCTGGTTACCTACCAGACCGACGCCAATGGTCAGCCAGTTTCCAAGATCCTGGTCGAATCCTGCACTGACATCGCCAAAGAGCTGTACCTGGGCGCTGTAGTCGATCGTTCGAGCCGCCGCATCGTGTTCATGGCTTCCACCGAAGGTGGCGTGGACATCGAGAAAGTCGCTCACGACACTCCTGAGAAGATCCTCAAGGCCACCATCGATCCACTGGTCGGCGCTCAGCCGTTCCAGGGTCGCGAGCTGGCGTTCCAGCTGGGCCTGGAAGGCAAGCAAGTTCAGCAGTTCGCCAAGATCTTCGTAGGCCTGGCCAAGCTGTTCAAGGATCACGATCTGGCCCTGCTGGAAGTGAACCCGCTGGTGATCAAGGCCGATGGCGACCTGCACTGCCTCGATGCCAAGATCAACATCGACGCCAACGCCATGTACCGTCAGCCTAAGCTGAAGACCTTCCACGACCCGTCGCAGGACGACGCCCGTGAAGCCCACGCCGCCAAGTTCGAACTGAACTACGTTGCCCTCGAAGGCAACATCGGCTGCATGGTCAACGGTGCCGGCCTGGCCATGGGTACCATGGACATCGTCAACCTGCACGGCGGCAAGCCTGCCAACTTCCTCGACGTTGGCGGCGGTGCCACCAAAGAGCGCGTTACCGAAGCGTTCAAGATCATCCTGTCCGACAGCAATGTCGCGGCCGTACTGGTCAACATCTTCGGCGGCATCGTTCGCTGCGACATGATTGCCGAAGGCATCATCGGTGCAGTGAAAGAAGTCGGCGTCAAGGTTCCGGTCGTCGTTCGCCTCGAAGGCAACAACGCCGAACTGGGCGCTAAAGTACTGGCAGAAAGCGGTTTGAACATCATTGCGGCAACCAGCCTGACCGACGCTGCTCAACAAGTTGTCAAAGCTGCGGAGGGCAAGTAATGAGCGTCCTGATCAATAAAGACACCAAAGTCATCTGCCAGGGCTTCACCGGCTCGCAGGGTACTTTCCACTCCGAACAAGCCATCGCCTACGGCACCAAGATGGTCGGCGGCGTCACCCCGGGCAAGGGTGGCACCACCCACCTGGGCCTGCCGGTGTTCAACACCGTGAAAGAAGCCGTAGAAGCTACCGGCGCTGACGCGTCGGTGATCTACGTACCGGCTCCTTTCTGCAAGGACTCGATCCTGGAAGCCGCCTTCGGTGGCATCAAGCTGATCGTCTGCATCACCGAGGGTATCCCTACCCTCGACATGCTGGACGCCAAGGTCAAGTGCGACGAGCTGGGTGTGACCCTGATCGGCCCGAACTGCCCAGGCGTGATCACTCCGGGCGAGTGCAAGATCGGCATCATGCCGGGTCACATCCACCTGCCAGGCAAGGTCGGTATCGTTTCGCGTTCCGGCACCCTGACCTACGAAGCTGTCAAGCAGACCACCGACGCCGGTTTCGGCCAGTCGACCTGCGTCGGCATCGGCGGTGACCCGATCCCGGGCTCCAACTTCATCGACATCCTGAAGCTGTTCCAGGAAGATCCGAAGACCGAAGCGATCGTCATGATCGGTGAGATCGGCGGTTCCGCTGAAGAAGAAGCCGCGGCCTACATCAAGGCCAACGTGACCAAGCCTGTCGTTTCCTACATCGCCGGTGTTACCGCACCTGCGGGCAAGCGCATGGGCCACGCTGGCGCCATCATCTCCGGTGGCAAGGGTACCGCGGACGAGAAGTTCGCCGCCCTGCAGGACGCCGGTGTGAAAACCGTGCGTTCCCTGGCTGACATCGGCAAGGCCCTGGCCGAGCTGACTGGCTGGGAAGTCAAGAAGTAAGTAACACGTAGTACCCCCCACGCGCACAAAGGCCACCTTCGGGTGGCCTTTGTCGTTTTGCGTCTCTTGGGTGGCGAGCGCGGCTGAAGCAGGAGGTCGGTAGGCATTAGGAAAATCCGTTGGGCACAATCAGGATTTTCAACCAGACATTCGTTTGAATACGCAATAAATGGTCGCCTAACACGTTCAACAAGACGACAAACACATACGCACATCGGACAAGCAGCACTGTGCCAGTGCGTTTGCCGGGCAAAACAGGTAGGCTACGCGTTCACTCTGTGCCCGTACCCCAAAAGGGAACGACACGCTAAACGGGTCTGGCTCACCAAGCCGGGCAGCATTTCCCTTCATCCTATGGGAAATCCCCTCCGACTCCCGATTTCAGCAGTGTGGTATTTCCTTAAATGAAAGTGTTAAAAGGCCAGGATATCCTGGCGCTTGGCTTTATGACGTTTGCGCTTTTCGTAGGCGCTGGCAACATCATCTTCCCGCCTATCGTCGGCCTGCAGTCTGGCCCGAACGTATGGATGGCCGCACTCGGCTTCCTGGTCACCGCCGTGGGCCTGCCGGTCATCACCGTGATCGCCCTGGCCAAGGTCGGTGGCGGCATGGACGCCCTGAGCAGCCCGATCGGCAAGTTCTTCGGCGGCCTGCTGGCGGCGGTGTGCTACCTCTCGGTCGGCCCGCTGTTCGCAACCCCACGCACCGCGACCGTGTCGTTCGAAGTAGGCGTGGCGCCGCTGACCGGTGAAAGCCCGCTGGCACTGCTCATCTACAGCGTGGTGTACTTCGCCGTGGTCCTGGCCGTGTCGATGTACCCGGGCAAGTTGCTCGACACCGTGGGGCGTTTCCTCGCGCCCTTGAAGATCATCGCCCTGGCTGTGCTGGGCATCGCGGCGTTCGCATTGCCCGCCGGCACGATCGGTGAGGCCCAGCCTGCCTACGCCGCCGCCGCGTTCTCCAAAGGTTTCTCCGATGGTTACCTGACCATGGACACGCTGGGGGCACTGGTCTTCGGTATCGTCATCGTCAATGCCATCCGTTCGCGTGGCGTCGAGTCGCCGAAGCTGATCACTCGCTATGCCATCATTGCGGGCCTGATTGCCGGCCTGGGTCTGGTCCTGGTGTATGTCAGCCTGTTCCGCCTCGGTGCGGGCAGCCATGACATCGCAGCCGATGCCACCAACGGTGCGATGGTATTGCATGCCTATGTGCAGCACACCTTCGGTTCGCTGGGCAGTGGTTTCCTGGCCGTACTGATCGCACTGGCCTGCCTGGTCACCGCCGTTGGTCTGACCTGCGCCTGTGCCGAATACTTCAGCCAGATCCTGCCGCTGTCGTACCGTGCCCTGGTGGTGATCCTGGCTGGTTTCTCGCTGGTGATCTCCAACCTGGGCCTGACCAAGCTGATCATGTTCTCGATCCCGGTGCTGACGGCGATCTACCCGCCGTGCATCGTGGTCGTGGGCCTGAGCTTCGTGAAGGACCTGTGGAACTCCCCAACCCGCATCCTGGCCCCGGTCATGCTGGTGTCGCTGGTGTTCGGCGTTGTCGACGCCATCAAGGGCAGCAGCTTCGCCCACGTACTGCCTGACGCCCTGGCTCACCTGCCGTTCAGCAACGAAGGCATGGCCTGGCTGGTGCCATCGGTGGTCACCCTGGCTGTCGCCGTGGTCTGCGACCGCATGCTGGGCAAGCCGCGCGAGGCGCTGGCCTAACGTAACGGATTGAACCCGGTGTTGGTGCCGGCCACAAGCCGAAGGGCGCCAGCCAAGGGTGGCAAACCGAACCCCGCATCTGAACAGGTGCGGGGTTTTTTATTACCGTCTTTCTGTCCTGGCCTCATCGCCGGCAAGCCGGCTCCCACAGAGGGGGCAGTGATCCCTTGTGGGAGCCGGCTTGCCGGCGATGAGGTCAGTGCAGGCAAAAACTGAACGCCAGACACGTGTCTTTTAACGAATCCGGGCGTCGAAAACCGGTCTGTTTCTCTTTAAAGGGATTCCTGCATGACCTTCATCCAAAGCAACCTGGGCAACCTCCTGGCCGTCTGCTGGTTCGCCATCTGCTGGGGCGGCTACACCCGCTATGCCACCTGGAAGGGGCGCGATACTGCGTGCCTGGCCAGCGTGTTGCACCTTTACCGCGAGGATTGGATGCGCCGCATGCTGCTGCGCGACAACCGTATCGCTGATGCCAGCGTGATAGGCAACCTGGAGCGCAACGCATCGTTCTTCGCCTCCAGCACCCTGATCATTCTTGCCGGCATCCTCACCGTGCTCGGTGCGTCCGACCGCGCATTGTCGCTGTTGGCCGACCTGCCGCTGGTGCAGCAGGCGTCCCAAGGCATGTCGGAAATCAAGCTGCTGTGCCTGGCGACGGTGTTCGTCTATGCGTTCTTCACTTTCAGCTGGTGCATGCGTCAATACAACTTCGCCGCAGTGTTGGTGGGCTCGGCGCCGATGATAGGCGAACGTCAGGTCAACGAACTCGAGCGCAAGGCTTTCGCCTCCCGGGCGGCGCGGGTACTGTCGCTGGCCGCCAACCAGTTCAACCTGGGGTTGCGCTCGTATTACTTCGGCATGGCCATGTTGAGCTGGTTCATCAGCCCCTGGCTGTTCATGGCCATGAGCGTGGGCGTGGTGTTCATCCTGTATCGCCGTGAGTTCCACTCCCATGTACTGGAAGTGATGGTGTTCACGCCCACCGAAAGTGCACCGGTAGAGGCGAGTAGGGACACTTCCGAGAGTGCAGGCTGAAGCCTTTCAGCTTTAAATGACAGGCATAAAAAAACCCGACAGTGTCGGGTTTTTTTATGCCGCGAGATTACTGCTTGGCAGGCTCGGCAGGTGCAGTGGCCGGCGCTGGAGTGGAAGGCGCGGCTTCCTCGGCGGCCTTCTGCTGCGCTTCGGCCTGATCTTTGGCGGCTTCGGCGTTTTCCTTGGCGGCGTCGTTCATCTTATCCTGAGCTTCGCCCATCTTCTCTTGGGCTTGCTCGGCATGTTGCTGTGCGTCCTGGGCTTTGTCTTCGCTCGCTTTATCGCAAGCAGCCAGGCCCATGGCAGCGGCCAGCATCAGAGCAAAAGCAAAAGGTTTACGCATGGGGTGTTTCTCCTGGGTGGAATAACTTTGTATGTTCCTTCGAGTACGCCCCTGGCGAATAAGTTCAACGCAGGTTACAGATATATAACTGCCCAGCCTATATAGACTTTTTACCCATTTTATGCGGCGGCGGACAATGAACGAGACTCCATTGATGGCGATGGCCGAGCGCTTTCTGTCGGCATTGAAACATTGCCAGGTATTACAGATGCGGGTGCAGCATGCCGACGCCGATGGCATGACCCTGGTGCTGCCCTGGTCGCCGGCCATTGTCGGCAATCCGCAGAATGGCGCGGTGCATGGGGGTGTGCTGACCACGCTGATGGACACCACCTGCGGCATGGCCACGCTCTGCGCGCTGCCCAGCTTCGAAGTGTGCCCGACTCTGGACCTGCGCATCGACTACATGCACCCGGCCGAGGCGGGCAAGGACATCTATGGCCATGCCCAGTGCTACCGGGTGACCCGCGATGTCATCTTCACCCGGGGGACGGCCTACCAGGATGACCCTTCGCAACCGATCTGCCAGGTGGTCGGCACCTTCATGCGCCTGGGGCAGGACGTCAAGGGCGGCATCCGCTTCGGTAACAGCCTCAAGGAGCGCCGCACGTGATCCCCACCGATATCCGCCAACAGCTGAACCAAGCCCACGCCCGGGGTGATTACCAGCCCTTGCTGGCGTTGATCCCCTATGCCGGATTGATCGGTATCGAATGCGAGCGCCAGGGCGAAGACCTGCTGTTCCGTCTGCCGGCCAATCCGGACAATATCGGCAACCCGTTGCTGCCGGCGATTCATGGCGGCGTGATCGCCGGGTTCATGGAGCTGTCCGCGGCGCTCTACCTGCTGATCTACAGCGAAAGCGCGAGCATTCCGAAGATCATCGATTTCTCCATCGATTATCTGCGTGCCGGCCTTTACCGCGATACCTACGCCCAGTGCCAGCTGTGGCGCCAGGGGCGGCGGGTGACCAACGTCGCCATTACCGCCTGGCAGGGCGATCGCGACACCCCGATCGCCACGGCGCGCGCGCATTTCAAGATTGAACCCGAAAAGCCCTTGAAATAGTCAGGGCTGCCCCCATCTGCTGGACATCCGCCATCAAAAACGGCCCGCTGGCCGCCAGGCGTCACCAACCAACAGATTGGAGTTTTGAAGACCATGAGTGTGGAGACTCAAAAAGAAACCCTGGGCTTTCAGACCGAGGTAAAGCAACTGCTGCACCTCATGATCCATTCCCTGTATTCGAACAAGGAGATCTTCCTGCGCGAGCTGATCTCCAACGCCTCCGACGCCGCCGACAAGCTGCGCTTCGAGGCCCTGGCCAAGCCTGAGCTGCTCGAAGGCGACGCCGACCTGAAGATCCGCGTCAGCTTCGACAAGGCCGCCAACACCGTGACCCTCGAGGACAACGGCATCGGCATGAGCCGCGAAGACGTGATCGCGCACCTGGGTACCATCGCCAAGTCCGGCACTGCCGACTTCATGAAGAACCTCACTGGCGACCAGAAAAAGGACTCGCACCTGATCGGTCAGTTCGGCGTGGGCTTCTACTCCGCGTTCATCGTCGCCGACAAGGTCGACGTGTTCAGCCGTCGCGCCGGGCTGCCGGCCGCCGAGGGCGTGCACTGGTCGTCGAAAGGCGAGGGCGAGTTCGAAGTCGCCACCGTCGACAAGCCGCAGCGCGGTACCCGCATCGTCCTGCACCTGAAGAAGGGCGAGGATGAATTCGCCGATGGCTGGCGCCTGCGCAACGTGGTCAAGAAGTACTCCGACCACATCGCCCTGCCGATCGAGCTGCCCAAGGAGCAGGCCGAGGCCGCCGAAGGCGAGGAAAAACCGGCGCAGGAATGGGAAACCGTCAACCGCGCCAGCGCCCTGTGGACCCGTTCGCGCACCGAGGTGAAGGACGAGGAGTACCAGGAGTTCTACAAGCACATCGGCCATGACTTCGAGAACCCGCTGGCCTGGAGCCACAACAAGGTCGAAGGCAAGCTGGAGTACAACTCGCTGCTGTACGTGCCGGCCCGCGCGCCGTTCGACCTGTACCAGCGCGAAGCGCCACGCGGCCTGAAGCTGTACGTGCAGCGCGTGTTCATCATGGATCAGGCAGAGTCGTTCCTGCCGCTGTACCTGCGCTTCATCAAGGGCGTGGTCGACTCCAACGACCTGTCGCTGAACGTTTCCCGCGAGATTCTGCAGAAAGACCCGATCATCGACTCGATGAAGACCGCGCTGACCAAGCGCGTGCTGGACATGCTGGAGAAACTGGCGAAGAACGAGCCCGAGCAGTACAAGGGCTTCTGGAAGAACTTCGGCCAGGTGCTGAAGGAAGGCCCGGCCGAAGACTTCGCCAACAAGGAGAAGATCGCCAGCCTGCTGCGCTTCGCCTCCACCCATGACGACAGCGGCGAACAGAGCGTCGCCCTGGCCGACTACCTGGCCCGCGCCAAGGAAGGCCAGGACAAGATCTACTTCCTGACCGGCGAATCCTACGCCCAGGTCAAGAACAGCCCGCACCTGGAAGTCTTCCGCAAGAAAGGCATCGAAGTGCTGCTGCTGACCGACCGCATCGACGAGTGGCTGATGAGCTACCTCAACGAGTTCGACGGCAAGGCCTTCGTCGACGTCGCCCGCGGCGACCTGGACCTGGGCAAGCTGGACTCCGAAGAGGACAAGAAGGCCCAGGAAGAAGTCGCCAAGGACAAGGAAGGCCTGGTCGAGCGTCTCAAGGGCGCGCTGGGTGACAGCGTTGCCGAGGTGCGTGTCTCGCACCGCCTGACCGACTCGCCGGCGATCCTCGCCATCGGCGAACAGGACCTGGGCCTGCAGATGCGCCAGATCCTCGAGGCCAGCGGGCAGAAGGTGCCGGAGTCCAAGCCGATCTTCGAGTTCAACCCGAGCCACCCGCTGATCGAGAAGCTCGATGGCGAGCAGAGCGAAGACCGCTTCGCCGAGCTTTCGCACATCCTGTTCGACCAGGCGGCCCTGGCGGCCGGTGACAGCTTGAAGGATCCGGCGGCCTACGTGCGTCGCCTGAACAAGCTGCTGGTCGAGCTGTCGGCTTGACCTGAGGCAAGAAAAGCCCGCTTCGGCGGGCTTTTTCATGTCTGCTGATCCCACGAATACATCTATCCTGTCCTGACCCGTGAACGCCCAAGGAGAGCTGAATGAGCAAGGTCATCGTCGAGTCGTTGGTCTATCACCTGTCAGGAAAGGCTTACGAAAGCCGCCTGGTCTACGCCCCGGGCGCGCTGCCGCAGCCGGGCCTGGTGATGGCGCCGAACTGGATGGGTATCGGCGAGGGCGCCGAACGTATCGCCAAGGAAGTGGCCGAGCAAGGTTATGTGGTGCTGATTGCCGACTTGTATGGCCAGTCGGTGCGGCCGTCCAATGCTGACGAAGCCGGTACGGCGATGATGCCGCTGAAGAACGACCGCGCCGAACTGCGCAAGCGCATGCAGGAAGCGCTGGCGCAGTTGGTGGGGCAATCGAAGGCCTTGTTGGAGCCTGGCAAGGTGGCCACCTTCGGCTTCTGCTTCGGCGGCTGCTGTGCCCTGGAGCTTGCCCGCACCGGCGCCGATCTGAGGGCGGCGGTGTCGTTCCACGGCACGCTGGATACTCCGAACCCCGAGGATGCCAAGCGCATCAAGGGTTCGGTGCTGGTGCTGCATGGTGCCTCCGATCCACTGGTGCCACGGGAGCAGGTGCCAGCCTTCGAAGAAGAGATGAATGCTGCCAAGGTTGACTGGCAGTTGCTCAGCTATGGCGGAGCAGTGCACTCGTTCACCGACCCGAACGCCAATGTGCCGGGCAAGATGCAGTATGACCGGCGCACCTCGGAGCGGGCATTCCGTTCGATGCATAACTTGCTCAAGGAAGTGTTCGCAGGCTGAGCGCTCAAGGGCCTGCTGCGCAGGCCCATCGCCGGCAAGCCGGCTCCCACAGAAGCAATGCAAATCCCTGTGGGAGCCGGCTTGCCGGCGATGGGTCGCGAAGCGGCCCCCGTTAACGCGGCAATTCGATCCGTTCGCTTTCTCCCGGCACCATTGGCCAATCCCCGGCCGCCCAGCGCGCCCGGGCTTGTTCTATCAATCCCGGGTCACTGGCCACGAAGTTCCAGTTCATCCGCCGCGGCCCATCCAGCGGCGCGCCGCCGATCAGCACCAGCTGGCTCGTTTCTTCGGCATGCAACACCACCTCTTCGCCCTCGGGCAGCACGATAAGGCTGCATGGCTCGACCTCCTCGTCATCCAGCATCAACTCGCCTTCGAGCAGATACAGCGCGCGCTGTGCGTGTTCCGTCGGCACGATCAGGGTGGTGGCCGCCTGCATGTGCACATGAGCGTAGAGCGTGGGGGAGAGCACCGGTACCGGTGAGGCCAGGCAGAAACCTGTGCCGGCGATCATGCGGATCCGTACGCCGAGGCTGTCACTGGCCGGCAGGCTGTCGGCCGGATGATGGCTGTAGCTTGCCGGGCCCTGCTCATCGGACTTCGGCGAGGCCAGCCAGACCTGCAGCCCATGCAGTCGCGAGCCGCGCTCGAATACCTCGGCCGGCGTGCGCTCGACATGCGCCACGCCCGCTCCGGCGGTCATCCAGCTGACGTCTCCCGGGCGCACGCGCTGGTCCGAGCCGAGGCTGTCCTTGTGCTGGATTTCACCCTCGAACAGGTAGGTGAGGGTGGAAAGGCCAATATGCGGGTGCTGACGAATGTCCATGCCATGACCCGGTGCATAGTCGGTTTCCAGCATATGGTCGAAGAACACGAAAGGCCCTACGCTGCGGCACTGCGCCGAGGGCAGCGGACGCAGGATCGGCTGGCCCTCGACCGATTCGGCGCGTGGGCGGATGACCAGGGGGCTGCTCATGGCGACACTCCTTGAGGGATGCCTGCAAGCATAGCGTTTTGCCGTCCGTGGCTGAACCGTCGCGCGCGCTGCCCGGTCTACTCTTGCGGTACCGGCAAAGGAGCCTGAGATGATTGCCCGCACATTGGCCTGCCTGCTGTTGAGCGCAAGCCTGTTCGACACTGCGCAAGCCCGCGACTACCGCTACAGCGACGCCCATCTGCACTATGTGGATTTCTTCCAGGAAACCGAGGGCATGCCGGCTTTACTCAAGGCCATGGACGAGGCCGGGGTGGAACAGTCGATGATCTCCGGCATTCCGGTGGCGAAGAAATGGCACGAGGACGAGCCCAAGCGTCCGCGCTACTACGCAGGCGACGATGCCGATGCCTACTGGTACAGCGCCACCGACCTGTACGTCGCCGCCGCGCTGGAGAAACTGCCTGCCGAGCAGCGCAGGCGCTTTCATCCGTTCCTTACCGGCTTCAACCCGGTGGACAAGAATGCGGTCAACCATATCGAGCGCATGCTCGAGCTTTATCCGGGGCTGTGGCAGGGCATCGGCGAGGTGTTCACCCGTCATGACGATCTCACCGCCCTGACCAGCGGCGATACGCCGCGGGCCAACAACGAGGCCATGACCCGTATCTACCACCTCGCGGCCGAGCGCGACCTGCCGGTGCTGCTGCATTCGAACATCACCTCCAAGCGCGAGCGCAACCCGCTGTACCTGGCGGAAATCGAAGAGCCGTTGCGCAACCATCCGCATACCCGCTTCATCTGGGCTCATGCTGGCAGCAGCATGGAGATCCACCGACACCAGGAACGCATGGACTTTCTCCTGCCGGTGCTCACACGATTGCTAGAGGATTATCCCAACCTATACGTGGACCTGTCCTGGAGCGTGCTCGAGCCCTACCTGCTGGATGAGAAGGGCGTGCCACGCAAGGCCTGGGTCGAGTTGGTCCAACGCTTTCCCCAGCGCTTCATGCTCGGTTCCGATGTGGTGGGGCGCTTCGGCAGCATCGGCGAACAGATGCACGCTTTCGATCCATTCCTCGATGCGTTGCCAGAAGCGGTGGCAGAGCGGGTGAGCCGCAGGAATTTTGTCGATTTGCTGCCAAAAAGCGCGAAATAACGAGTTTCATGCGCAGATAGCGATTTGATATCGCCTTTTCGTCTTACGCAATTTCCAGGCGGCCCGATACCTTTTTTAAGCAACGGAATATCACGCTTGGGAGGGATCCTGGAAATGAGCCTGAGACGCTTGAATATCGCGCCGCGCGCCGGCCTTGGCTTTGGCATCATGGCGCTGCTGGTAGTGGCGCTGGGCGGCTTCGCGCTGCAACAGATGACCAACATGCGCCAGCAGTCCGAGCAGGTGGACAACAACTGGTTGCCGAGCGTGATCTCGGTGGGCCGCATGACTCAGGACATGCTACGCATCCGCGCCTTGACCTTGCGCCTGCTGGTCAACACTGACCCGGTCGCCCAGCAGCAGAACCGTGCCCGCATCGACGAGGTCAAAGGCGGCCTGAGCAAGGCTCAGAGTCACTACGATGCCTTGATCGTGCTTCCTGAGGAGCGCACGTTGTTCGACCGCTACCAGGGCCTTGAGCGTCAATACATGACCTTGCAGGGGCAGGTGGTGCAACTGGCCACCGATGGGCATGTCCAGGCAGCGGCGGCGCTGGTCAACGGCGAGATGAACCAGTTGGCCGACCAGATGACGACGACCCTCAACGAGCTGATCGAGCTGAACAACCATCAGGCCAACTCAGCCACCGACCTGGCCGAGGCCGTGTACAACGGTGCGAAGGTATGGGTCGGCGTGTTGCTGGTGATCGCCCTGAGCCTCACCGTGGTGCTCGCCCTGGCCTTGACCCGTAGCATCGTGCGACCGCTCGGCCAGTCGCTGAAGGTCGCCGAGACGGTCGCCACGGGCGACCTGACCCCGCAGATCACCGTACAGGGCGACGATGAGCCAGCGCGCCTGCTGGCGGCCCTCAAGAGCATGCAGCAGAGCCTGCGCGAGACCATCGGGCGGATTTCCGACTCGGCCAGCCAGCTGGCCTCGGCCTCCGAAGAGCTGAGTGCGGTCACCGAAGACGCCACCCGTGGCCTGCAGCAACAGAGCATGGAAATCGAGCAGGCCGCCACGGCGGTCAATCAGATGACGGCGGCGGTGGAGGAGGTGGCGAGCAACGCGGTGGCTACCTCCGAGGCTTCGCGTGAGTCAGACCAGATCGCCCGCCGTGGGCGCGAGCAGGTGCAGGCCACGGTCACCGCCATCGAGGCATTGGCCAGTGGCGTGGCGGGCAACGCCGAGGAGGTCGGGCAACTGGCCCAGCAGGTGCACGACATCAGCAAGGTGCTGGATGTGATCGGTTCGATCGCCGAGCAAACCAACCTGCTGGCGCTCAACGCGGCCATCGAGGCGGCGCGGGCCGGCGAAGCCGGACGCGGGTTCGCCGTGGTCGCCGACGAGGTGCGGGCGCTGGCTCACCGTACGCAGAGTTCGACCCAGGAGATCGAACAGATGATCGTGGCCATCCGCAGCGGCGCCGAACGGGCCGTGCAGGGCATGCAGCACAGCGACGCCCAGGCCCGTTCGACCCTGGACGGCGCCCATGCTGCCGGTCAGGCGTTGGAGGCGATCGCCGCAGCCATCGGCCAGATCAACGAACGCAACCTGGTGATCGCCAGTGCGTCGGAGCAGCAGGCCCAGGTGGCGCGCGAGGTGGACCGCAACCTCACCACCATCCGCGACTTGGCGCACCAGTCCTCGGCCGGGGCCGAGGAGACGTCGGCCGCGAGCCAGGCGCTGTCGCGGCTGGCGGTGGACCTCAATACCCTGGTGCAGCGGTTTTCGGTGTAAGGACCATCACGGGGGCACAAACAAAAACGCCCGGACCAAGGTCCGGGCGTTCTCGTTCAGCGGATCAGCCGATCACTTGCCAGTCCAGCGCTTGAGCACCAGGGTGGCGTTGGTGCCACCGAAGCCGAAGCTGTTGCTCATGACCGTGTCGATCTTGGCGTTCTCTTCGGTCTTGCGCAGTACCGGCAGGTCGGCGACCTCCGGGTCCAACTCGTCGATGTTGGCCGAGCCGGCGATGAAGTTGTTCTCCATCATCAGCAGGCAGTAGATCGCCTCGTGCACGCCCGCGGCGCCCAGCGAGTGACCCGACAGGCTCTTGGTCGAGCTGATTTTCGGTGCCTTGTCGCCGAACACTTCACGCACGCCTTTCATCTCGGCGACGTCGCCGACCGGGGTGGAGGTGCCGTGGGTGTTCAGGTAGTCGATCGGGGTGTCGACGGTGGACAGCGCCTGCTGCATGCAGCGGATCGCGCCTTCGCCGCTTGGGGCGACCATGTCGTAGCCGTCCGAAGTTGCGCCGTAGCCAACGATTTCGGCGTAGATCTTGGCGCCACGGGCCAGGGCGTGCTCGAGTTCTTCGACCACGACCATGCCGCCGCCGCCGGCGATGACGAAACCGTCACGGTCAGCGTCGTAGGCGCGCGAGGCCAGCTCGGGGGTTTCGTTGCGCTTGGTCGACAGGGCGCCCATGGCGTCGAACAGGAACGACTGGCTCCAGTGCTCTTCTTCACCGCCGCCGGCGAAGACGATGTCCTGCTTGCCCCACTGGATCTGCTCCATGGCGGTGCCGATGCAGTGTGCGGAGGTGGCGCAGGCCGATGAGATCGAGTAGTTGATGCCCTTGATCTTGAACGGGGTGGCCAGGCACGCCGACACGGTGCTGCCCATGGTGCGGGTGACACGGTAGGGGCCGACGCGCTTGACGCCTTTCTCGCGAAGGGTGTCCAGGGCTTCCATCTGGTTCAGGGTGGAGGCGCCGCCGGAACCGGCAACCAGGCCGGTGCGAGGGCTGGAAACCTGCTCTTCGGTCAGGCCGGCGTCCTTGATCGCGTCCTGCATGGCGAGGTACGCATAGGCGGCGGCGTGGCCGACGAAGCGATAGACCTTGCGGTCGATCAGCTCTTCGAGGTTCAGGTCGATGGAACCGGAAACCTGGCTACGCAGCCCCATTTCCTTGTATTCCGGGTTGTAACGGATACCCGGACGGCTGTTGCGCAGGTTTTCGGTGACGGTCTCTTTGTCATTGCCCAGGCACGATACGATGCCCAGACCAGTGATAACGACGCGGCGCATGCGAATAACCCTTAGAAATTGTCAGTGGAGGTGAACACGCCGACCCGCAGGCCTTCGGCGGTGTAGATCTCGCGCCCGTCGACGCTGACCGAGCCATCGGCGATGGCCATGTTCAGCTTGCCCTTGAGGACGCGCTTGATGTGAATGTTGTAGGTGACTTTCTTGGCGGTGGGTAGTACCTGGCCGAAGAATTTCACTTCGCCCGAACCCAGCGCACGGCCACGGCCTGGCAGGCCCTGCCAACCGAGGAAGAAGCCGACCAGTTGCCACATGGCATCGAGGCCCAGGCAGCCTGGCATCACCGGGTCGCCTTCGAAGTGGCAGGCGAAGAACCACAGGTCCGGATTGATATCCAGCTCGGCGACCAATTCACCTTTGCCGAACTTGCCGCCTTCCTCGCTGATATGAGTGATGCGATCGACCATCAGCATGTTCGGGGCGGGCAGTTGCGCATTACCGGGGCCGAACAGCTCACCGCGACTGCAGCGCAGCAGGTCTTCCCGAGTAAAGGCGTGTTGTTTGGTCATGCGAGCTCCTCAATAACCCCCTGCGGCAGGGGACGAATCTTCCCGGCCGGCCCGAAGCGCGTTGCATTCGAGGCGGCAGCCTACAGGTAGACTATTGCGTTGTGGTGAAAGTCACAGCGCACCTGGCAAAAGAAGTACAGGTGTGCACTGAAATGTTATTTTCCGGCCCTGGGGCGGTCCTGTCCAGTCTTTAAGACTGCCGCACTTTAGCATTTATCGCCAGTCGCAACTGCCTGACCGGGCAACCAGCGGCGCAGGATGCGCTGCAGATCGGTACGTTTGAACGGCTTGCTCAGGTAATCGTTCATTCCGGCGGCCAGGCAGCGTTCGCGGTCGCCCTGCAGCGCGCTGGCGGTCAGGGCGATGATTGGCAGTCCTTCGCCGTGGGGCAGCAGGCGGATGCGACGGGTAGCCTCGTATCCGTCCACCTGGGGCAGGCGGCAATCCATCAGCACCGCGGCGAAGCGTTGCTGGTCGACCAGATCGATCGCCTGGGTGCCGTCCATGGCCAGGCTGACCTCGAAGCCCAGGCTGCGCAGCATGGCCTCGATGACGCTCTGGTTGACCGGATTGTCCTCCACCAGCAGGATCCGCCCGCCGCCCTCAGCCGTCGCCTGGTCTTGTGTGGCGACACCGGGCAGGGCGCTGGGTGTGCTGGCCAGTGCCAGTGGCATTTCCAGGGTGAAGGTCGAGCCCAGGCCTTCGCGGCTCTCGCCGCGCAGCTGGCCACCCATGCGTTCCGCCAGGGTGCGGGCGATCGACAGGCCCAGGCCGGTACCGCCGTAGCGGCGGGAGATGGTGTTGTCGGCTTGCTGGAAGGCCACGAACATCATCTCCAGGCGGTTGCTGTCGATGCCGATGCCGGTGTCGCGCACGGTGCAGGTCAGCCAGATCAGCTGGCGGTCGAGCACTTGCCAGCGCGCCTCGATCGCCACTTCGCCACGCTCGGTGAATTTCAGGGCGTTGCCCACCAGGTTGAGCAGGATCTGGCGGATCCGCGTCGGGTCGCCCACCACCTGCAGTTGGTGCATGCCGGGGGGCAGTTGCAGGCGCAGGTCGAGGTTGCGCTGCTGGGCGGTGTGCTGGAACGACTGCACGCTGCTGGTGATGAGCTCGCCGAGGTTGAAATCGATGAGCTCCAGTTCGAGGGTGGTGCGCTCGATCCGCGAGAAATCGAGGATGTCGTTGATCACCTTGAGCAGGTGCCCGGTGGATTCGCTGGCCACCGCGGTGTATTCGGCCTGCTCGCCGGTCAGTTCGGTGGTCTCGAGCAACTGCAGCATGCCCAGCACACCGTTCATGGGTGTGCGCAGCTCGTGGCTCATCATCGCCAGGAAGTCCGACTTGGCGCGGTTGGCCTGCTCGGCCTCTTCGCGAGCCTGGATCAGTTGGCCCATGGCCTGTTGTTGTTCATGAGCGGCCTGGTCCAGGGCGCTGGCCAGGTTGTTGATGTGCCGGGCCAGGTGGCCCAGTTCGCTGTCGTCGACTACCGGCAGGGGCGCGTTGAAGTCGCCTTGCTGGATGGCGCGGACCGCATGGCCCATTTCGCTGATCGGCCTGGACAGGCTGGTGGCCAGGCGCCGGGCGAGCAGGAAAGTGAACAGCAGGGCGAACAGTGCGAGGATTGCGGCCTTGATCACGATCTCCTGTTGGCGCTGGCTGAAGGCATCGTCGGACATGCCGACGATCACCCGCCCCAGGTAGTCGTCGCCGATGTTTGGCGGCGGGCTCTTGCCTTGCAGGAAGTCGTTGTCCAGGCGGATCTGCTGCAGGCGGATCGGCGCCTGGAACACCTCGACCCGCTGGGCGCGGCTGAGGCTTTCATCGGGCTGCTCGACGTACACCAGGATATGGTTGCGGCTGTCCTGCACCTCGAGGAAACGCACGTGGGGAATGCTCAAGGTGGCGCGCATCAGGCTTTCGAGCACTTCGTTGTTGCCCGAGATCACCCCGTACTCGGACGCCGGCGCCAGCTGGTTGGCGATCAGCTGCCCGGTGTGGTTGAGCTCCTGGCGCAAGTCCTGGATGCGTACGAAGGTGAAGAAACTGATCAGCAGCAGGGTCAGCAACAGCGCGGGGCCCAGGCTGATGATCTGAGTGCGGGTGTGGATGTCCCAGCTCAGGCGCTTGCTCATGGGGTGGGGGTTCCTTCGGCAAGGGCCAGGGCGGCGGCTTCCGGGTCGATCGCTTCCAGGCCCAGGGCCCGGGCCACCTGCTGGTTGCCGCTGACACCAAAGTGCGTGGGGTAGAGGCTACGCGGCCAGCGGGCCGGTGGCTGGTCGAGCAACTGCTCGAGCACCGCCAGCCAATCGTCCTGGTCGCTGTAGGTGCTGGCCAGGGCGCCGGCGCGGACGAAGCCGACGTTCGGGCCGATCAGCGCCATTTGCCGGCCATAGCTGCTGAGCAGCACGTTCTTGGCCGACTTGGAGTTGTACAGCTCGGGGTCGTCCAGCCCCAGCAGCACATCACTGTTGTTCAGCAACTGCTGCAAGGGGCGGCTGTCGCGCACGTCGGGCCAGTCCTGGGCGACGATCTCCAAGCCCAGCGGGCGGGCTGCCTGGCGCAGCTCGTCGAGCAGGAAGCGGCTGTGTTCGCCATACAGCACGCCGATGCGCCGCGCCTGCGGCAGCAGGTAGCGGGCCAGGCGCAGTTGCCGGGCCAGGGGCGGGTCGCTCCACAGCAGGGTGAGGTAGGCGGGGCGCGACACCCCCAGGCGTTGCTCGGCCTGGACCCGGCTGATGCGCAGCGCCAGTGCCAATGGCCCGGTTGCCTCCGTCAGTCGCCACTCCAAGGCCGGGATGTCGAGCAGCACCAGGCGGGTGTCGGCCTTGAGCTTGCCCGGGGCAGGCAGCTGCTCGACGGTCTGGAACCGCACCTGGTCATGGGGCCTGCGCTTTTCCAGGGCTGCGACGAAGCCGCGGATGCCGGGCTGGTCTTCGCCGCCCACCAGCAGGATCTCGCTGGCCGACAGTGATCCCAAGGGCCATAGGCACAGCAGCAGCAGGCGCAGCAGGCGCAGCATCAGAATTCCAGCTCCGCGCTGACACTCAGGCGGTGGCGGCTGTCATAACGGTTCTGTTCGAGAGTGACCGGTTCGTCATCCAGGCGCTGCTGCCACAGCGCGGCCAGTTCCAGATTGCTGCCCTGGATCTTGAAGCGCTTGGCCACGCGCAGGTCGACCCGCTCGTAGCGGTACCGGTTGAGGGCATCGTCGCCGTAATAGAAGAGGGCGCTGGACCAGCCCTCGCCCCAATCGCGTAGCCAGCCGGCCGAGCCGCTGTTGCGGGCACTCAGGCGGCGATCGGCCGAGTTGCTGGCCCAGGCGTCGACATAGGCATAGGTCAGGCGCAGGCGGTCGCGCTGGGTGGCGCGCCAGTCGAACTGCGCCTCGCTGCCGCTGAAACGGGCTTTGTTGGCATTGCTGGCGATGAACTGGTTGTTCTTCAACGGCTCGCTGATCATGCCGGTGATTTCGTCGTAGAACAGTTTCACGTCGACATTCAGGTCGATGTCGCTGAAGGCGCCGTTGTAGCCGAGCTCTCGTGAACGCATGCGCTCCTGGTCGAGGTTGCCGGGGCCGCTGGTCTTGACGAAATACTCGCCGTTCTGCAAGCCGTACAGGTTGGGCGAGAGGCCCTTGACCGTGTAGCTCCAGTTGACGTTGTTCTCGAACATGTCCGGCGAGCGAATGGCCTCGGAATACACCGCGCGCAGGCCGTGGCGAGGGGTGATCAGGTAGTTCACCGCCATGCGCGGGGTGAGCGAATTGCCCGACAATTGCGAATGTTCGTACATCGCGCCGCCCTGGACGATCCAGTGCTCGTCGGCGCGCCATTCGAGCTGGCCGAACAGGCGCCAGGTCTGGTCGTCGATGCTGCCGTTGAAGTAGGTCTGCGAATCGGCGCGATCGTAGCGGTAGTTCATGCCGCTGACCAGGCGCAGGCTGTCGGTGAGGCTCAGGGTGTCCTGGATTTCCAGGTCATAGCGGGTTTCACGGGTGCTCTGGTCGACGTCGCCGCAGATCGTGTTGCTGCCACCGCTGGCCCATTGGTTCTGCACCTGGCCCGTCAGCGAACCGAGCACGGGGTCGCTGGTGCTGGGCAGGTTGCCGGTGTACAGGTTGCGCGCGACCTTCTCGGCGAAGTTCGGGTCGAGCTGCCACAGGCGTGTCAGCTCGGGGCTGAAGGCAATTGCCGCATCGCAGGCGCGCCATACCTGCTGGCGGTCGAAGCGCTGCGCCGAACCCTGCACGTACAGGCTGTGCTCGGGGTTGAGGTCGAGGTTCCAGCGCACCGAGCCTGCGTAGTCCTTGGCGTTGACGTCGGCGTTGTCGCCGGCCCGGTAATTGCCGAACACTGGCTGGTAGGTATAAGGCCGCTGGTTGCTGCCTTCCTTGGCCGCCAGTTGCCATTCCAGCGTCTGGTTCGGCGCCAGGGTGTGGCTGGCACTGATGTTGATGCGGTTTAGCCGGCGGCTGTCGCGGTAGTCGCGGCCGAACTGGTCCTGGTCGAAGCCGTCGTCCTGCTGGCCGGAGAGCGACAGGCGCAGGTCACCGGTGTCCCAGCCGAAGCCTTGGCTGGCGTAGTAGTCGTTGATGCCATCCTGGCCGCGGGTCAGCTTGACCCGCGTGCCATGGCTGTCGGCCGGGTTGCGGGTGAGGATGTTGACCACCGCCATCAGTGCGTTGGCGCCGTAGCTGACGGTGTTCGGGCCGCGGAACACCTCGATGCGCTCGATATCCTCGATGGCCACGGGGATGTCGCTCCAGTCCACCGTGGCCAGGCCGGCGCGGTACACCGAGCGGCCATCGATCAGCACCTGCATGCGCCGGGCGTCGCTGACGTTGCTGCCATGGTAGTTGACCGTCGGCTGGTTGCCGGCGCCGTAGCCGATCATCATGCCCGGCACCAGGCGCAGCAGCTCGGGGATGTCGCGGGCACCGCTGGCACGGATCAGCTCGTTGTCGAGCACGGTCATGCTGCCCGGAACCGCCGCCGGGGATTGTTTCAGGCGCGTGGCGGTCAGAACCTGCGGCAGGTCCTGGTTGTCGATGAACAGGTCATCGGCCACGGCCGGGCCGCCCAGCAGGGCAGTCAGCAACAGCAGGCGAGGGTACGGGGGCGTGCCAGGGAACACGAAACGGCCTTGTTTCAGAGATCAATCAGGCATGTTAACCGACCGTGCGGCTTTTGCCAGTGACCGCGACACCATGACAGGCCTGCCCTGCGAAAGGGCGGGTACTGCCACTGGCTCTGGCGCATGCGCGCCGTATAATGCGCACGTCGCCACTTACTTTATTGGTTAACGGATTGGATATGACTGAACAGCAACCTGTTGCAGTTCTTGGAGGCGGCAGCTTCGGCACCGCCGTGGCGAACCTCTTGGCACAGAACGGCCATCCGGTACGGCAGTGGATGCGCGACCCGGCGCAAGCCGAGGCAATGCGTGTCGACCGCGAGAATCCGCGTTACCTCAAGGGCATCCGCCTGCATGATGGCGTCGAACCGGTCAACGACCTGCTCGCCACCCTGCAGGGCAGCGCGCTGATCTTCGTCGCCTTGCCCTCCAGCGCCTTGCGCAGCGTGCTGGCACCCCACGCCGAGCTGCTGCGCGGCAAGGGCCTGGTCAGCCTGACCAAGGGTATCGAGGCGAACACCTTCAAGCTGATGAGCCAGATCCTCGAAGAGATCGCCCCCCAGGCACGCATCGGCGTGCTGTCAGGCCCCAACCTGGCCCGCGAGATCGCCGAGCACGCGTTGACCGCCACCGTGGTCGCCAGCGAGGACGAAGCGCTGTGCCAGCAGGTGCAGGCCGTGCTGCATGGCCGCACGTTCCGTGTCTACGCCAGCAGCGATCGCTTCGGCGTCGAGCTGGGCGGCGCGTTGAAGAACGTCTACGCCATCATCGCCGGCATGGCCGTGGCCTTGGGGATGGGCGAGAACACCAAGAGCATGCTGATTACCCGGGCCCTGGCCGAGATGACCCGCTTCGCCGTGAGCCAGGGCGCCAACCCCATGACCTTCCTCGGCCTGGCCGGGGTTGGCGACCTGATCGTCACCTGTTCCTCGCCCAAGAGCCGCAACTACCAGGTTGGCCATGCGCTTGGCCAGGGCCTGAGCCTCGAGCAGGCGGTCAGCCGCCTGGGCGAGGTGGCCGAAGGCGTCAACACCCTCAAGGTGCTCAAGGCCAAGGCCCAGGAAGTGGGCGTGTACATGCCGCTGGTGGCGGGGCTGCACGCGATCCTGTTCGAAGGCCGCACGCTCAACCAGGTGATCGAGCACCTGATGCGCGCCGAGCCCAAGACCGATGTCGATTTCATTTCCACCAGCGGTTTCAACTGAGGGAGAAACGTATGAACGATACCCCGGAGCGCGCCCAGCGCGAGTCGATCATCCTGCGCGTGCTGTGGATGCTGGTGTTCCTGGTGGCCTGGCAACTGGCCGAGCTGCTGCTTGGCGGCCTGGTGCTGGTGCAACTGATCTACCGCCTGATCTACGGCGCGCCCAGCGCCAGCCTGATGAACTTCGGTGACAGCCTGAGCCAGTACCTGGCACAGATCGGCCGTTTCGGCACTTTCCATAGCGACCAGAAACCCTGGCCGTTCGCCGACTGGCCGACCCCGCGCACCCCGGAAGGCGAAGCGCCCCACGCCGTCGCCCCGGCGCCACAACCGGTGCGTGACGAGGAGCCCAAGCTGTGAAGCTCTGGGTGCTGCGTCACGGCGAGGCCGAGCCAAGGGCCAACAGCGACGCCGAGCGGCGCCTGACCGCCCACGGTCGCGAGCAGGTGCTGCGCAGCGCCGCGCACCTGTTGGGCCAGCCGTTGCAGGCAATCATCGCCAGCCCCTATGTGCGTGCCCAGCAGACCGCCGCCCTGGTGCACGGCGCCCTCGGTTTTTCTGAGCCGGTGCGTACCGTGCCGTGGCTGACGCCAGAGAGCGACGTGCAGCAGGTGATCGGCGAGATCGAGCGCCTGGGGCTCGAGCATGTCCTGCTGGTCAGCCACCAACCCCTGGTGGGCAACCTGGTTGGTCAGCTTGAGCACGGCCATGGCCAGCAACCTGCACCGTTGAGCACGGCCAGCCTGGCCGAGCTGGAGGGCGACTGGCCACTGGCCGGCCTGATGACCCTGCGCAGCCTCAACCACGCTGGCTGACACCTGGCAACTGGCATTTATGCCAGTTGCCGTTCGGGTGGTGCGGGCCTTAGCGTGGCGGCGTGCATGATCGCAACGCCGCGCAAGGAATCATGGATGAGCAGGCAACGCCTGGAGCTGGTGCGCTCCGTCAATCCCCAGAGCGTGATCGACAAGCTGGACAGCCCCGCTGCGCTGGACTTCGCCGAGTACTGCCTGTTGCGCGACTGTGCCGATGCCAAGCTTGACCAGCTGCTGCGCCGCTTCGAAGGCCAGTACGAGCTCGAGCAACTGCGCCAGTCCGGCATCCGCATGGCGCACCTGCTGCAATCCAGTTGCCTGGCGCTGCGCCGGCTGGTGGAAACCCAGCAGGACCGCCAGCTGGCCCGCGAAGCCCTCGAGTGGCAACTGGCCTACATGCGTGCCTGCCTGCACCGTTCGATGGCCAGCTTCTAGTCGTGATGACCTGATCGTCACTGGCGATGACCGTTCAGGACGTTGCCGCCAGCCGATCGCTTGCCGACAATGGGCCATCCATCCCCGTGCAGAGCAGGCGGCCATGTCGCAGCAGATCTTCTTCGCCCACGCCAACGGCTTCCCTTCGGCCACCTACGGCAAGCTGTTTGCCGCGCTGGCGCCGGACTACCAGGTGCATCACCTGGACCAGCACGCCCACGATCCGCGCTTTCCGGTCAACGACAACTGGCAGAACCTGGTGGACGAGCTGCTGCATCACCTTGAGCAGCAGGATGCGCCGGTCTGGGGCGTCGGCCACTCCCTGGGCGGCGTGCTGCACCTGCATGCGGCGCTGCGTTGCCCGGAGTTCTACCGCGGGGTGGTGATGCTCGATTCTCCGGTGCTGACCCGCGCCGACGAATGGCTGATCCAGGCCGCCAAGCGCCTGGGCTTCATCGACCGCATCACTCCGGCCGGGCGTACCCTGGGCCGGCGCGAGGCTTTTCCCGACCGCGACAGTGCCCGCCGTTACTTTACCGGCAAGACCCTGTTCCGCCACTTCGACCCGGAGTGCCTTGAAGCCTACCTGGAGCATGGCCTGGCGCAGGACGAGGACGGTCTGCGCCTGCGCTTCGACCCGGCCACCGAAATCAGCATTTACCGCAGCATTCCGCATGTCAGCCCAGCCAGGCCTCGCCAGTTGCAGGTGCCCTTGGCGATGGTGCGTGGCGCCCAGAGCCGGGTGATCCGCAAACACCACGCCCTGGCCGTGCGCGGCATGGCCATGGGCGAGTATCACAGCCTGCCGGGCGGGCACATGTTCCCGCTGGAGCGGCCCACCGACACCGCCAGCCTGATCAAGGGCCTGTTCGAGCGCTGGAGCCAGGCATGAGCGCCCAGGTCGAGGAGATCCGCCTGACGCTGGGCCATATCGAACTGGCCGCGCACCTGTTCGGCCCGGCCGACGGCCTGCCGGTGATCGCCCTGCATGGCTGGCTGGACAACGCCAACAGCTTCGCGCGCCTGGCGCCGCAGCTGCAGGGGCTGCGCATCGTCGCCCTGGACCTGGCCGGGCACGGCTATTCCGGGCATCGACCGGTCGGTGCCGGCTACGCCCTGGCCGACTATGCCCATGACGTGTTGCGGGTTGCCGAACAGCTCGGCTGGGAGCGCTTTGGCCTGCTCGGCCATTCGCTGGGCGCGATTATTTCGGTGCAACTAGCCGGGGCCTTGCCCGAACGAGTCAGCCATCTGGCATTGATCGACGGGGTGATCCCGCCAACGCTCAGCGAACAGGATGCCGCCGAGCGGCTGGGGCAGGCCTTGCAGTCGCAAATGCGCCTGGAGGGCAAGCGCAAGTCGGTGTACGCGACCCTGGAGGAGGGCGTCGAAGCGCGCATGAAGGGCATGGTCGCGGTCAGTCGCGAAGCCGCCGAGCTGCTGGCCCAGCGCGGCCTGATGCCGGTGCCCGGCGGCTACAGCTGGCGCAGCGACAGTCGCCTCACCTTGCCTTCGCCCATCCGGCTGAACCACGACCAGGCCATGGCCTTCGTCAAGCGTATCGCCTGCCCGGCCTGCCTGGTGGTGGCCGCCGACGGCATGCTGGCGCGCCACACGGATCTGCTGGAGCAGCTACCCTTCGGGCAGGTGATCCTGCCGGGCGGGCACCATCTGCACCTGAACGACGCCGAGGGCGCGGCCCTTGTCGCAGACTGTTTCAATCGCTTCTTTGGCATTCCTTGACTTGCACCGGACAAGTGTCGAGGCTTGGCGGGTTGAAAGGGAGACAACCATGTACATGCCAGACATCCACGCACCTTGCCCCGCCACCTGCGAGGGCGGTCGATGAGCGCACCTGTTTTCGTTCGCGGCGCCGTCGCCGCCTGCCTCGCCATCGCCAGCCCCTTGCTCTGGGCCGGCAGCCTGCCGGTACCGCCCGACGCCAAGGTGGTCGACCAACGCCCGGCAGTGGAACAGGAGCGTGTCTACCCCATGGGTCCGCTGCGCAAGATCAGCGGCCGGCTACGGGTCGAGGACAAAGTCGAAAGTCGCGGCCAGGTGAGTTCCGTGACCTACGAGCTGCCGGTTGAGCGCAGCGCCCGCGAAGCCTTCACCAGTGCCCGTGAGGCGTTGCAGCAGGACGGTGGCTACCCGTTGTTCTGGTGCCAGGGCCGCGATTGCGGCGAGGCCAGCCTGTGGGCCAACGACGTGTTCGCCAACGCCCGCCTCAATGGTGGTGACGAACAGCAGGCATTCATCCTGTTGCGCCGCTCCGCCGAAGAAGCCGACACCCTGGTGGCGCTGTACAGCGTGACGCGCGGCAACCGCCGCGCCTACCTGCATGTCGAGGAGTTCGTCGCCGGCAACCCGCTGGGCGAGCTGCTGCCCACCGCCGCCACGGTGCTGCGCGAACTGCGCGACACCGGCAAGCTCGACTACCCTGACCTGGCCGAGCCCCAGGCCGCCTGGGCGACGCTGCTGGCCCGCAGCCTGAACCTCGACAGCACCCTGCGCGCCAGCCTCAGTGGCAAGGGCGCCGAAGCCTGGCGCGAGCAACTGGTCAAGGCCGGCGTGCGCAGCGCCCGGCTGGAGGTGGGCGATGCTCCGACCGAAGGCCTGCACCTGGAACTGATCCGTTGAGTGAGGGCCACCATGGCCAACAATGACCGCCTGTTGATCCAGATCCTGCTGCTCACCTTGCTGGGCGCCGCGCTGTGGGTGATGGCGCCGTTCATCTCGGCGCTGCTGTGGGGCGCCATCCTGGCCTTCGCCAGCTGGCCGCTGATGCGCCTGTTGACCCGCGTGCTGGGCGGCCGGGAAACCCTTGCCGCGAGTCTGCTGACCACGGTGTGGATCCTGCTGGTGGCCATGCCGCTGGTGTGGCTGGGTTTCAACCTGGCCGACCATGTGCGTGATGCCACCGCGTTCATTCGCGATGTGCAGGTCGATGGCCTGCCGGACGCGCCCGCCTGGGTGGCCGGTATCCCATTCGTGGGCGAGCGCCTGGTTGGTTGGTGGGAGTCCTTCGACCAGCAAGGGGCGGCCTTGCTGGCCTCGGCCAAGCCGTACCTTGGGCAGGTCGGCAACTGGTTGCTGGCCCGCAGCGCGCAGATCGGCGGTGGGGTGCTCGAGCTGACCCTGAGCCTGGTGTTCGTGTTCTTCTTCTACCGCGACGGGCCACGCCTGGCGGCGTTCGTGCACCGCCTGCTGCAACGGCTGGTGGGCGAGCGCGCCGAGTACTACGTCGACCTGGTCGCCGGCACCGTGCAGCGGGTGGTCAATGGTGTGATCGGTACTGCGGCGGCTCAGGCCCTGCTGGCGCTGATCGGCTTCCTGATCGCCGGCGTGCCGGGAGCCATTGTGCTGGGCCTGGTGACTTTCATGCTCAGCCTGATTCCCATGGGCCCACCACTGGCATGGATACCGGCCACCGCCTGGCTGGTCTGGAAGGGCGACTACGGCATGGCGGTGTTCCTGGGCATCTGGGGCACCTTCATCATCAGTGGCGTGGACAACGTGCTCAAGCCATACCTGATCAGCCGCGGCGGTAACCTGCCGCTGGTCATCGTGCTGCTCGGGGTGTTCGGTGGCCTGATCGCGTTCGGCTTCATCGGGCTGTTCATCGGGCCGACCTTGCTGGCAGTGGGGTACAGCCTGCTGCTGGACTGGAGCCGCAATACCGCGCAGCACACGCCGCAGCGTTGATCTCCATCGCGGGCTTGCCCCGCGATACATCAGCGATCTTTACGCTTTCTTTATGTCCTGACCCGCCCCCCCATCTCGCCCCTTTACGCCCCTCCCTCGGACAATTTCCCCAAAGCGGCCTTCACGCCGCAACTAGGGGAGATTGCACATGTACATGCTCGACGGGCTGTCACTGCTTCTGGCGGTGGCGTTGGCGGTTTACCTGCTGGTGGCGCTGCTGCGCGCCGATCGCGGCTAAGGGGCGACCATGCACAGTTACGATTACCTGCTGCTGCTGGCGTTCTTCGCCATCGTGCTGCTGCCGGCACCCTGGCTTGGGCGCTTCTACTTCAAGGTCATGGAGGGCCAGCGTACCTGGCTGTCGCCGCTCCTGGGCCCGGTGGAGCGGGGCTGTTACCGTGTGGCCGGCGTGCGCGCCGACCAGGAGCAGAGCTGGAAGCAGTACACCCTGGCCCTGCTGGCCTTCAACCTGGCCGGTTTTTCGATGGTGTTCGGCGTCCTGCAACTGCAGGGCAGCCTGCCGCTCAACCCGCAGCACTTGCCGGGCCAGGAATGGTCCCTGGCGTTCAACACCGCGGTCAGCTTCATGACCAACACCAACTGGCAGGCCTACAGCGGTGAAGCCTCGGTCAGCTACCTGAGCCAGATGATCGGCCTTACCGTGCAGAACTTCGTCAGCGCCGCCACGGGCCTTGCCGTGCTGGTTGCCCTGTGCCGGGGCATCGCCCGCCGTTCGGCCAGCACCCTGGGCAACTTCTGGGTCGACCTGACCCGCGCCACCCTCTACGGCCTGCTGCCGCTTTGCCTGGTGCTGGCGCTGCTGCTGGTGTGGCAGGGCGTGCCGCAAACCTTCGCCGACTACGTCCACGCCGTGACCCTGCAAGGCGTTGACCAGACCATCCCGCTGGGCCCAGCCGCCAGCCAGATCGCCATCAAGCAGTTGGGCACCAACGGCGGTGGTTTCTTCGGCGTCAACTCGGCTCACCCGTTCGAGAACCCCACGGCCTGGAGCAACCTGTTCGAAGTGGCTTCGATCATCCTGATCCCGGTGGCTCTGGTATTCACCTTTGGCCACTACGTGAAGGACCTGCGCCAGAGCCGCGCGATCATCGCCTGCATGCTCGCGCTGTTCCTGATCGGCGGCAGCACCGCGCTGTGGTCGGAGCACCAGCCCAACCCGGCCCTGGAAAGCGCCCAGGTGCAGCAGAGCGCGCCACTCGAAGGCAAGGAGAGCCGTTTCGGCACTACCGGCTCCGTACTGTGGACGGTGACCACCACCTCGGCCTCCAACGGTTCGGTCAACGCCATGCACGACAGCCTCAACCCGCTGACCGGCATGGTGGCGATGGTCAACATGATGCTTGGCGAGGTGATCTTCGGCGGCGTCGGCGCCGGCCTCTACGGCATGCTGCTGTTCGTGCTGATCGCCGTGTTCCTGGCGGGCCTGATGATCGGCCGCACGCCGGAGTACCTGGGCAAGAAGCTGCAGGCCCGTGAAGTACAGCTGTTGGTGGCGACCCTGCTGGTGATGCCGGTGGGCGTGCTGGTACTCGGCGCCATCGCCGCCAGCCTGCCCGGGCCTGCCGGCGCGGTGACCAACCCCGGGGCCCATGGCTTCAGCCAACTGTTGTACGCCTATACCTCCGGTACCGCCAACAATGGCTCGGCCTTCGCCGGCTTCGGCGCCAACACGCCGTTCCACAACGTGATGATTGGCCTGGCCATGTTGATTGGCCGCTTCGGCTACATCCTGCCGGTGCTGGCCCTGGCCGGCAGCCTGGCCGCCAAGAAGAGCGCGCCGCAAGGCCTGAACAGCTTCCCCACCCACGGCCCGCTGTTCACCACGCTGCTGCTGGTGACCATCCTGCTGGTGGGTGGCCTGACCTTCCTGCCGACCCTGGCCCTGGGGCCGATTGCCGAACACCTGAGCCTGGGTTTCTGAGGAACACACCATGAACATGCCCATTCCCGAAGTGAAGGCGCGTCATAGCGCCAAGGACCAGACCCGTTTCGCCGCCCTGTGGCGCCCGGCGCTGGTGCAGGCCTTCGTCAAGCTCGACCCGCGTCAGCTCAAACGCGCCCCGGTGATGCTGGTGGTGGCCCTCACTGCCATGCTGACCACCGTGCTTTGCTTCGCCCCTGAAAGTGGCGTGAGCACTTCAGTGGCCGTGCAGATCACCGTATGGCTATGGTTCACCGTGCTGTTCGCCAACTTCGCCGAAGCCCTTGCCGAAGGCCGTGGCAAGGCCCGCGCCGACAGCCTCAAGGCCGGCAGCCAGGGCCTGGCCGCCAAGCGCCGCAAGAGTGACGGTACGTTCGAGACCGTCGCCGCCACCCAGTTGCGCAAGGACGACGTGGTGCGCGTGGTGGCCGGTGAGCTGATCCCCGGCGACGGCGAGGTGCTCGAGGGTATCGCCGCGGTCAACGAGGCGGCCATCACCGGCGAGTCCGCGCCGGTGATCCGCGAGTCCGGCGGCGATCGTTCGGCCGTTACCGGCAACACCCGGCTGGTCTCCGACTGGCTGCTGATCCGCATCACCAGCAACCCCGGTGAATCGACCCTGGACCGCATGATCGCCCTGGTCGAAGGCGCCAAGCGGCAGAAGACCCCCAACGAGATCGCCCTCGACATCCTATTGATCGGCCTGACCCTGATCTTCCTGATCGTGGTGGTGACCCTGCAGCCGTTCGCCCGCTTCGCCGGCGGCGAGCTGCCGCTGATCTTCCTCGCCGCGCTGCTGGTGACGCTGATCCCCACCACCATCGGCGGCTTGTTGTCGGCCATCGGCATTGCCGGCATGGATCGCCTGGTACGTCTGAACGTGATCGCCCGCTCCGGCCGCGCCGTTGAAGCGGCAGGCGACGTGCACACGCTGATGCTCGACAAGACCGGCACCATCACCTTCGGCAACCGTCGCTGCAGCGCACTGCACGCAGCCTCCGGCGTGACCGCCAAGGAGCTGGGGGAGGGCGCCTTGCTCGCCTCGCTGGCCGATGACACTGCCGAAGGCAAGTCGATCGTCGAGTACCTGCGCCAGTTGCACGACTTCGCGGAACCGGCGAGCAACCAGTACGAAGCCATCGCCTTCAGCGCCGAGACGCGCCTGTCGGGTATCGACTTCCAGCAGCGCCGCTACCGCAAGGGCGCCGTCGACGCGGTACTGGCCTTCTGCGGCCTGCAACGCCTGGAGCTGCCCACCGCGCTGGCCCGTGAAGTGGAGCGCATCGCCCAGAGCGGCGGCACCCCGCTGCTGGTGTGCGTCGACAAGCACCTGCTCGGCGTAATCCACCTCAAGGACGTGGTCAAGCCCGGTATCCGCGAGCGTTTCGCCGAACTGCGCAAGCTCGGTATCCGCACCGTGATGGTCACCGGCGACAACCCGCTGACCGCCGCCGCCATTGCTGCCGAGGCGGGTGTGGACGACGTGCTCGCCGAAGCCACCCCGGAGAAGAAGCTGGCGCGCATCCGCCAGGAGCAGAACGACGGCCGCCTGGTGGCCATGTGCGGTGACGGTGCCAACGACGCCCCAGCCCTGGCCCAGGCCGACGTGGGCATGGCCATGAACGATGGCACCCAGGCGGCCCGCGAGGCGGCCAACATGGTCGACCTGGACAGCGACCCGACCAAGCTGCTGGACGTGGTACAGGTGGGCAAGGAGCTGCTGGTCACCCGTGGCGCGCTGACCACCTTCTCCATTGCCAACGACGTGGCTAAGTACTTCGCCATCCTGCCGGCGCTGTTCGCCGCCATCTACCCACAGTTGGGCGTGCTCAACCTGATGCACCTGGCCAGCCCGCAAAGCGCGATCCTCTCGGCCATTGTGTTCAACGCGCTGATCATCATCGTGCTGATCCCCCTGGCGCTGCGCGGGGTGCGGGTGCAGGCCGCCAGCGCCGCCCATTTGCTGCGGCGCAACCTGCTGATCTACGGCCTGGGCGGCATTGTCGTGCCGTTCGCCGGGATCAAGCTGATTGACATGCTGCTCACTGCGTTGCACCTGGTCTGAGGAGAGACTGACATGACCGCTTATGTACGCCCGGCCCTGAGCCTGATCCTGCTGATGACCGTGGTCACCGGCGCGCTGTATCCCCTGGCGGTGACCGGCATCGCCCAGGTCGCCTTCCCTGAGCAGGCCAACGGTAGCCTGTTGCGCGATGATCGGGGCGAGGTGCGCGGTTCGGCGTTGATCGCCCAGGAATTCAAGGGTGACGCTTGGTTCCAGTCGCGGCCTTCGGCGGGGGCCTATGCCACCGTGGCCAGCGGCGCCAGCAACCTGGCGCCGAGCAACCCGGCGCTGGTCGAGCGGGTCAAGACCGATGCCGCTGCGCAGTACCAGGCGCAGCAGGGGCCGGTGCCCCAGGCGCTGCTGACCACCTCGGGCAGCGGGCTGGACCCGCACCTGCCGCCCGAGGCGATCGCCTACCAGCTGCCGCGCGTGGCGGCGGCGCGGCAGGTCTCTGAGGAGCGCTTGCAAGTGCTGGTGAATGACGCCACCCTGCGTCCACTGATCGGGCCACCGGTGGTGAATGTGTTGGCATTGAACCAGGCGCTTGAGCGGTTGGCGCCGCTAGCCGCGCGCTGACGGTGGGATTTGTTCGCCGGCAAGCCGGCTCCTACGGGATTTGTGCCGTCCTGGCATGTGTCTGTAGGAGCCGGCTTGCCGGCGAACAGCTGATCCTTGAACAACCAAAGGATGAAACATGAGTGACTCCGCCCGCGCCGACGCGCTGTTGGCGGGCCTGCCCCGGGAAGGCCGGGGCAGGCTCAAGGTATTTCTCGGCGCCGCGCCCGGGGTCGGCAAGACTTTCTCCATGCTGCAGGCCGCCCACGCCCAGCAACGCCAGGGCGTGCGCGTGGTGGCCGGGGTGGTCGAGACCCACGGCCGGGCCGAGACCGAGGCCTTGCTCGGCGGCCTGACCCAGCAACCCCTGCTGCGCAGCGAGTACCGTGGCGTGATGCTCGAGGAAATGGATCTCGACGGCCTGCTCAAGGCCACGCCGCCGCTGGTGCTGGTCGACGAACTGGCCCACACCAACGCCCCTGGTAGCCGCCACGCCAAACGCTGGCAAGACGTGCAGGATCTGCTCGCCGCCGGCATCGACGTATACACCACGGTCAACGTCCAGCACCTGGAAAGCCTCAACGACAAGGTCCGCGACATCACCGGCGTGCAGGTGCGCGAGACGCTGCCCGACTGGGTGTTGCAGGAAGCCTTCGAACTGGTGCTGATCGACCTGCCGCCGCGTGAACTGCTCGAGCGCTTGCGCGAGGGCAAGGTTTACGTACCCGAACAGGCACGGGCGGCCATCGAGGCCTATTTCTCCCAGACCAACCTCACCGCCCTGCGCGAACTGGCCATGCAGACCGCCGCCGCCCAGGTGGACGCGGACCTGGCCAGCGGCTATCGCCAGCGCGGTCAGGAAGCCCCGGCCCTGCGCGGCCGGCTGCTGGTGGGCATCGATGGCGACGAGCAGGCCGAACGCCTGGTGCGCCATGCCTGTCGCGTCGCCCAGCGTCGCCATCTGCCATGGAGCGTGGTCCACGTCGACAACGGCCGCCTGCGTGACGAGACGGCCCGCCATCGCTTGCAGGCTGCCCAGCAACTGGCCGAGCGCCTCGGCGGCGAAGTGGTGCTGCTGCGCGCCGGCGAAGTGGCGCGCACGTTGATCCAGCACGCCGCCGAGCGCCGCGCCAGCCTGGTGCTGGTGGGCCAGTCCCGTGATCTGTTGCGTCGGCGCCTGTTCGGCGCCGGTGTGGCGGCCCGCCTGCTGCGTGAGAGCCACGGCCTGGAGATCAACGTGCTCGACCGCGACGCCCAGCCGCCAGCGGCGCGTACGGCGGTAAAGCGCGTATGGGTGTGGCGCCACTACCTGCTCGCGCTACTCGCCACCGCGCTGGCGGCGGGCTTGTCCTGGGCGGTTTCGAGCGTGCTGGCGCTGCCCAACATCTCCCTGGTGTTCCTCGCCGCCGTGCTGCTGGTGGCAGTGCGCAGCAGCCTGGGGCCGGCCCTGGCGTGCGCGGCGCTGTCGTTCCTCACCTACGACTTCCTGTTCATCCCGCCGAACTTCTCCTTCGCCATCCAGCGCGAAGAGGACGTGCTGACCCTGGTGTTCTTCCTGCTGATGGCCGCGCTCACCGGCAACCTCGCCGCTCGCCAGCGTCGCCAACTGCAGGCCTTGCGCGAAACCCAGGCGCAGACCAACCAGCTGCTCGACCTGTCGCGCCGCCTGACCGTTGCCACCGACCGCCAAGCGGTGTTCAGCGCTGCCGGCCAGCATATGGATGGCTGGCAGGGCGTGCAGGTGTGTCTGCTCGAACGCAGCGCCGAGGGCCTGTTGCAGGTGGCCAGCGGTGGCGCTCCCGCCTTCACCGACAATGAACGCGCCGCCGCCGAATGGGCCTGGCAACATGGCCAGGCCGCGGGCTTCGGCAGTGACACATTGCCCCACGGCCGCTGGTGGTGGTGGCCGCTGGCCGTGGAGGAACAGCCCCTGGCACTGCTCGGCATACGCCCACGCGACGGCGAGCCCTTGAGCGACCAGCGCCGTCGGCTGTTGATGGCCCTGGCGCAACCCCTGGCCCAGGCCCTGGCCCGTGCCCGCCTGGGCGAGCAACTGGAAGCCGCCCGCCTGCACGGCGAAACAGAGCAACTGCGCAGCGCCTTGCTCGCCTCGGTGTCCCACGACCTGCGCACTCCGCTGACGTCGATGCGCGGCAGTATCGACAGCCTGCTGGCGCTGGGCGACGCCATCCCCCCGGATGACCGCCGCGAACTGCTCGAAGGCACCCGAAACGAAGCCGAGCGTCTGGACCGCTACATCCAGAACCTGCTGGACATGACCCGCCTGGGCCATGGCACGCTCAAGCTGGCCCGCGACTGGGTTGCCCCGGCCGATATCGTCGGCAGCGCCCTCAACCGCCTGCGCGTGGTACTGGCCCCCCTGCGCGTGCACACCGAAGTCCCGCCGGAACTGCCGCTGCTGTTCGTGCACGCGGCGTTGATCGAGCAGGCGCTGATCAACGTGCTGGAAAACGCCGCGCGTTTCTCTCCAACGCAAGGCCGCCTGGAACTTCAGGTCTCGGTGCGCGATGAGCAACTGTGCTTCGCCGTGGCCGATGAAGGCCCCGGCATCCCCCAGGATGAACGCGAGAAGATCTTCGACATGTTCTACACCGCCGCCCGCGGCGATCGGGGCGGGCAGGGCACCGGCCTGGGCCTGGCGATCTGCCAGGGCATGATCGGTGCCCATGGTGGGCGGATCCTGGTCGACGACGGCATCGATGGTCACGGCACCCGCATCACTCTATGCTTGCCGCTGCCGACCCAACCCGATACTGAAAGTGAAGCCCCATGAGCCAAGCCGCCACCCTGCTGGTGATCGACGACGAGCCGCAAATCCGCAAGTTCCTGCGCATCAGCCTGGCGTCCCAGGGCTACAAGGTGATCGAGGCCGGCACCGGCAGCGACGGCCTGGCCCAGGCCGCCTTGAACAAGCCCGACCTGGTGGTACTCGACCTCGGTCTGCCGGACATGGACGGCCAGCAGGTGCTGCGCGAGCTGCGTGAATGGAGCACGGTGCCGGTGATGGTGCTGTCGGTGCGTGCCAGCGAAGTGCAGAAGGTCGATGCCCTCGACGGCGGGGCCAACGACTACGTGACCAAGCCGTTCGGTATCCAGGAATTCCTCGCCCGGGTGCGGGCATTGCTGCGCCAGGCGCCCCAGGTGGGCAACCTCGCCTCGGCGGCGAGTTTCGGGCCGCTGGTGGTGGACTTCGCCTTTCGCAAGGTTACCCTGGATGGCATAGAGATAGCCTTGACGCGCAAGGAGTACGCGCTGCTGGCGCAGTTGGCCGGGCACCCCGGACGGGTGATCACCCAGCAGCAATTGCTCAAGGACATCTGGGGGCCGACCCATGTCGACGACACCCACTACCTGCGCATCGTGGTGGGGCACCTGCGCCAGAAACTGGGCGACGACCCCACCGCGCCGCGGTTCATCGTCACCGAGGCGGGCGTGGGATACCGGCTGGTGGCGCCGTCCGACCCGTGAACAGGCCGGGCGATGGGATCATGATTGGGCAACTGCCGATAGTTCTTTTTCCGTTACTACCCGATTGCGCCCCTGCGCCTTGGCTTGATAGAGCAACCGGTCCGATCTTTCCAGCGTGTCCGACATCGATTCGCCGGCTCTCCACAGGGCAACCCCCAGCGATATCGTGATATGCCCGACGGTATCGAGTTCCGCGGCTTCGATCACGGTTCGAAGCCGCTCGGCAACCTCCGCGCCAGTAGCAATTGAACCGTTGGGCAGCAGCAGCAGGAATTCCTCGCCGCCCACCCTGCAGACCAAATCGTCTGGGCGCGAGGCCTGCCTCATCAACTGGGCCACGGTGCGCAGGGCTTCATCGCCGACGGCATGGCCGTAGGTATCGTTGACCCGTTTGAAATGGTCGATGTCCACTGCGATCGCAGCGAAGGTTTTCAGTGTTTGCTGCCACAACACCAAGGTTTCTTCCATCGCCCGGCGATTCGCCAGTCCGGTCAACGGGTCACTGTGTGCCTGTTGATTGAGCCGCCCGATCTTTTCTTGCAGAAGGTTGGCCCCCAGCAGCAGAGCGCGGCGGATCTGCCAGCTTTCAAAATAATCCGCAGGTACCGCGAGGATGCGCTCGTAGCTTTCAGGTGCATCCAGACGCTTGGCGCTCTCCGCCAGACGAGAGAGCGGGACGGAAATTTTCACGCCCAGCCACCAGATCAACAGCAGGCCGAACACACCGAGTGGGACGATGCCTTTGGCAACTTTGATCGTCGTCGCCTCCAGCGTTGCCTCAATGTTCGACAGCGGCCGCTGTGAAATCACGCTCCAACGGCTGCTGGGGATACTGGCGAACCCGGCGAGCATCTCGTTGCCACTGCTGTTTATCGCTCGCATCGAGCCGTGACTGTGCTGGAGCGCCGCCTCGACGATAGGGTCGGTTGCCAGGATCGTACCGATGCGCTCCGGGTCGGGGTGGTACAGCACTTGCCGATGGCTATCGACCAAATAGACATGCGCGCCATCTTCGCGGATGTTCAGGTCCATGAGCGTCTGCAACGTGTTTTTCTGCTCCAGGCGGATGCTCCCGCCCACAAGCCCAAGGTATTCACCATTGCGGCTGAAAATGGGATGGGAAACGAACACGACCAGGTTGCCGGCAAGGGACTTGAATGCGTCGCTGATCATCGGCTCTCGCCTCGTCAGCGGCGAGCGACGTTGCAGCACCTGGCCGTCCAGTTGCAGGCTGCTGGGGGCCGAAGCAATGATTTTTCCTTCGGCGTTGGCTATCAGTACCGAGTTGAAGCTGTGGTCCTGGCTCAGGAGGCGGTGCGCCTCATCGTGCAGGGCAGATGGGTCTGTGAAGGTGCGACCGATGACGGTGGATGCAAAACCCAGGCGATCGAGCTCGGAGCTCAATACCCCCTCCACACTGGTAGCGATTCGGGCAGCATAGGCTTCGTTGGTCTGGAGGGCGTTCTCCACCAGCTCGGCTTTCTGGGTGGTGAACATCACCACGAACGTATTGGCCAGGGTTGCGATGGCACAGATCAGCGCGAATGCCAGCAGCAGCGTGCGCAGGGTGAGTTTGGGGCGTGGCCGTGTGGGCATGTGGCGCATCCGGATGCTGAAGGCATGCGATTTGGTGAAGTAGCGTCGCCGTGGGGTTGCAAACGCGCTCCTTGCGCCTTGTGGCGTATCCTGTGTGGCCTTCTGCATCAAAACGCGATAGTTCGGGCTGAGTATCTCACATCTGTTTTTGAGCCACCATTTTGACATTTATTCGACGGCGCATCGCCTTTCGGCGACCCGCCGCGAACAATCGCTTGCCCTTGCCGGCTAGTCCATTCGCTCGAGCTGCAACAATTCCTCTACCGTCTGCCTGCGGCGAATCATGCGCAATCCACCCTGATCGAGCAGGAACTCAGGCAACAATGGCCGGCTGTTGTAGTTCGACGACATGGACGCGCCATACGCCCCCGCATCGTGAATCACCAGCAGGTCACCGACCTTGGCCTGGGGCAGGTCCTGGGGGGTCAGCTCTTCGTCGTCCTGGGTGAACACATCTCCCGACTCGCACAGCGGCCCCGCCACCACGGTCGGTTGCAGCGGGCGGCTCACTGGTCGGCCCACGGCATCGAACAGGCTCATGCGGTGGTAGGCGCCGTACATGGCTGGGCGCATCAGGTCGTTGAAACCGGCGTCGACCAAGATGTAGTGGCGCTCGCCCATCTGCTTGACTGCGCGCACCTCGGCCACCAGGTAGCCGGACTCGGCCACCAGGAAGCGCCCCGGCTCGATCTCCATGCGCACGGAGTGGCCGAGCATCGCCTCGATTTCCGAGCGGGCCACCGCCCAGGTGTGGGCGTAGCGCTGCAGGTCCACCGGTTGGTCGCCGTCGCGGTAGGGGGTGGACAGGCCGCCACCGATGGAGAAGGCCTCGATATCCATGCCCAGGCGGCCGATCAGCCCGACCATGGCTCCGGCCACCTGTTCCAGATGTGCGTAGTCCACCCCCGAGCCGATGTGCATGTGCACGCCCACCAGGTGCAGGCCGTGCTGCTTCACGCAGGCCAGCGCCTCGGGCAATTGCTCATGCCAGATGCCGTGCTTGCTGTTCTCGCCGCCGGTGTTGGTCTTGCGGCTGTGGCCATGACCGAAGCCGGGGTTGATGCGCAGCCACACCCGGTGGCCGGGGGAGCGCTCGCCGAGCTGGCGGAGCATGTCGATGGAGCCGGCGTTGACCTCGATACCGGTCTCCACCACCCGCGCCAGGGTCGGCTGGTCCAGCACGTCGCAAGTCAGCACCACGCCAGCCGGCTCGCCGCCCACCGATGCGCCAGCGGCGAAGGCGCGTTCCATTTCCCCCAGGGACACCGCGTCGAGCACCAGGCCGCGTTCGCGGATCAGGCGCAGCACGTGCAGGTTGGGGTTGGCCTTCTGCGCGAAGCGCACGGTGTCGAAGTGCTGCTTGAGCTGGTCGATGCGCTGATGGATGGTCTGGGCGTCGTAGGCCCACAGCGGCGAGCCGTGCTGGCGGACGGCATCGGCCAGGAGGGTGGTGGTCATGGTGGCGTTCCTTGTTTTGGATACGCCGATGGTGAGGCAGTTTTGGTAATTCAGAAAAATAGCTATTGTTCTGAAGGCAATTCATATCTGATATGTAGCAACCCCTCCAGATTTCTGGTTACGCACAGGTCTTGTTGCAGCCATGCGACTTTCCATTCGTCATATCGAAGTTTTCCGCGCCATCATGGCCGCCGGCAGTGTCACTGGCGCCGCGCGCCTGCTGTTCACCTCACAGCCCACGGTCAGCCGCGAGCTGGCGCGCATGGAGCAGGTCACCGGCCTGAGTTTGTTCGAGCGCGAAGGCGGGCGCCTGGTGCCCAGTGCCCAGGCCTTGTTGCTGATCGAGGAAGTCGAGCGTGCCTTCGTCGGCCTCGAGCGCATCGACCGCTTCGCCCAGGCCATCCGCAATTTCGAGCAGGGCCGGCTGGCCGTCACCTGCCTGCCGTTGTTCTCGCAAACCCTGCTGCCGAAGGCCTGCAAGGCGTTTCACCAGCATCATCCTGGGGTCAGCCTGAGCATCACCGCCCAGGAGTCGCCGTTGTTGGAGGAGTCGCTGGTCGCCCAGCAGCACGACCTCGGCCTGACCGAGACCGCGCAAGTGCCGCGGGGTGCGGTCGGCGAGCTGTTGTTCAACGCCGACATGGTCTGTGTGCTGCCCGCGCAGCACCCCTTGCTGGCCAAGCCGGTACTCCAGTTGCAGGACTTCCATGAGGTCGATTTCATCAACCTTGCCAGCTTGGACAGCTACCGCCAGCAACTCGACCGGCATTTCCGCGAGGCCGGCGTGAACCGGCGCACGATCATCGAGACCACCAGCGCCGCCTCGGTGTGCGCCATGGTCCGCCAGGGGCTGGGGGTGGCGATCATCAACCCGCTGAGCGGGCTGGAAGCGGGGCAGGCTGGGCTGGCGATCCGCCGCCTGAGCCTGTCGGTGCCGTACCAGGTGATGCTGATCCGGCCAGAGCTGCGGCCGGCGTCAGTGGTGCTGGAGCCGTTCTGCCAGGCGCTGCGGGTGCAGGCCAGGGCAATGGAGGCGGCCTTGGCGCAAGGCGCCTGAGCGGTCGGGCGACCGATTGGAACGTTCTCAGCCACGCCAGGGTCAACCCCATCAGCAGTGATCGAAAATGCTCCACAGCATGAGGAATCGCCATGAGTACGCTGACGATCGAAGGCTGGTTCAAAGCTGAGGGTGATCGCAGGTCCACCCCGGTGGGCGATATCCACTTCGACATCCAGGGTGTGAACCACCGCAAGTTGGAGCAGGCCGAGGAGCGCCTGCAACAGAGCCACGAGCCCGAGGCGATGGTGGATGTCGACATGGAGAGCCTGAACCTGGTGTTGCCCGAGGGCTACGGCCCGTTGTCGGACTGCCGCCTGCGCGTCTACCTGAGCGACGACGAGCGTGGCCAGTTCCACCTGGTCGGGCATCGGGCCAGCGATGGCAGCCTGATCTACACCAATGCGGTGTTGATCGCTCAGCTGAGCTGAATACCGGCTGCGCTGTCGCCGATTTCCAGGCGTGCCGCCACTGACGTTGCCACTTCGATGAAAGCCCGCGCTGCCGCGCTCTGATAGGCGCCCCTGCGCTGCATCAAGACTGCGGTGCGCTGCAGGCGCAGAGGGTCCAGGGCAATGGCGGTCAGGTCATCATGGGCCAGGGCGAGGTTGGCGGGCAGCAAGGTCGACAGTGTCGTGCGGCGTACCACTTCGATCACCGCGCCAATGGCGTTGGCCTCCATCCGCACCCGTGGGCGTATACCGTGCTGGCGGAAATAGCGCTCGATCTGCTCGCGCGTGGCGAACTCGGCGCTGAGCAATATCAGCGACTCGTCGTTGAGCGCCTGCGGGCCAATGCTGCGGGCAGTGGCCAGCGGATGTGCGCGACCGACCACCAGCGCCAGGGTTTCCACCAGCAGCGGGCGGCTGTCGATGTCCTGGCTGTGGACCTCATCGAAGGCGATGCCGACATCCAGCTCATCGGCCTGCAACAGCTCCTCCATGCGCTCTTGGGCGATTTCGCGCAGGTTCAGGGTGATGTTGGGGTAACGCGCATGGAAGGCCTCGACCAGCGGGCCGATCAGGTAGCTGGTGAAGGTCGGCGTTACCGCCACCCGCAGCGATCCTCGGCTCAGGTCGCCCACGTCATGGATGGCGCGCCTGGCCTCCAGCAGTTCCTGTTCCGCCCGCTTGGCATAGCGCAGGTAGACATCCCCGGCATCGGTCAGCCGCGTGCTGCGCCCGGAACGGTCGAACAACTGCGCGCCAAGGCTTTCCTCCAGTTGCCTGACCTGTTGTGACAGCGCCGGCTGGGAGACATGCAGCGCCGCTGCGGCGCGGGTGAAACTGTGGTGTTGCGCCACTGCGAGAAAGTACTGGAGGTGCCGGGCAAGCATGACTGTTTCCATAAGATAATCTGATGCGCTTCATCATAAATGAGACTTTTACCTTATGTAATGCGCTGCGTAACCTTTGCCTCAACACACCGCGACATTGAGGCAAGCAGCCATGAAAGACATCATCGACGGTTTTCTGAAGTTCCAGCGCGACGCCTTCCCCGAGCGGGTCAAGCTGTTCAAGGACCTGGCCACCCAGCAAAGCCCCCGGGCGCTGTTCATCTCCTGCTCCGACAGCCGCCTGGTGCCCGAGCTGGTCACCCAGCGCGAGCCGGGCGACCTGTTCGTCATCCGCAACGCCGGCAACATCGTGCCTTCCTACGGCCCTGAGCCCGGCGGCGTATCGGCCTCGGTCGAATATGCCGTCGCCGCCCTGCAAGTGGCCGACATCGTCATCTGCGGCCACTCCGACTGCGGCGCCATGACCGCCATCGCCACCTGCAAGTGCCTGGACCACATGCCTGCCGTGGCCGGCTGGCTGCGCTATGCCGACTCCGCCCGGGTGGTCAACGAGGCGCGCCAGCATCACAGCCCGCAAGCCAAGGTCGAGGCCATGGTGCGCGAGAACGTGATCGCCCAGCTGGCCAACATCCAGACCCACCCCTCGGTGCGCCTGGCCCTGGAAGAGGGCCGCGTGCGCCTGCATGGCTGGATCTACGACATCGAAAGCGGCCGCATCGATGCCTTCGATGGGCGCACCGGCCAGTTCGTGGCCCTGGCGCAGAACCCTGACGTCAACGCCGTTTCCCACCCCTCCAGGCACGTTGCCTGAACCTCTTTCAAACCCAAGGAGATACACCATGATCCAGTCGCAAATCAGCCAGAACGCCCGCCTTGCCCTGAGCGAAGTCATCCTCCTGGCCAAGGCCCGCAAGGACCTGTCGTTCGCCCAGATCACCGACGGCACCGGGCTGTCCGAAGCCTTCGTCACTGCCGCGCTGCTGGGCCAGCACCCGCTGCCGGCCAGCGCTGCCCAGGTGGTGGGTGACAAGCTCGGCCTGGACGCCGATGGCATTGCCCTGCTGCAGACCGTGCCACTGCGCGGCAGCATCCAAGGCGGCGTGCCGACCGACCCGACCATCTACCGCTTCTACGAGATGCTGCAGGTGTACGGCACCACCCTCAAGGCACTGGTCCACGAGAAGTTCGGCGACGGCATCATCAGCGCCATCAACTTCAAGCTCGACGTGAAGAAGGTTGACGACCCCGAAGGTGGCTCCCGCGCGGTGATCACCCTGGATGGCAAGTATCTGCCGACCAAGCCGTTCTGATTCGCCCTTAGTGGAATGGCCCGACCGCAGCAAGACGGCCGGGCCATTTCCACGCTCGCTAATGATCCCCTATCAGGAGTGACGGCATGGACCTGATCTTCAGAAATGTCCGCATCGACGACGCAAAACCCTTGATGGATGTGGCCGTGCGCAATGGCAAGATCACTGATATCGCCCAGACGATCACGGCAACGGCAAACCAGGAAATCCAGGGCAACGGCAATGTCCTGGTCCCCGGCTTCGTCGAAGCCCACCTGCACCTGGAAAAAGCCAACGTCATGCAGCGCAAGGCCAACCGCTCCGGCACCTTGAAGGAAGCGATCGCCGTCACCGCCGCTCTCAAGCCCACCCTGACCCGCGACGATATTCGCGAGCGTTCTGTGCAGGTGTTGCGCGCCCTGGTGCAGGCCGGCACCACCCATGTGCGCGCCCACGCCGAGTTCGATCCGGCCCAGGGTTTTACCGGCCTGGACGTGGTCCTGGAGCTGCGCGAAACCTTGCGTGATGTTATCGATATCCAGGTGGTGGCGTTTCCCCAGGAAGGCATCCTGAAACTGCCCGGCATGAAAGAGATGATGGTCGAGGCCATGGAGAGGGGCGCCGATGTGGTCGGCGGCATTCCCTACAACGACGTATCGCCCCTGGAGCACATCGATTTCGTCTTCGACCTGGCCCAGCGCTACGGCAAGGACATCGACCTGCACCAGGACTTCGCCGACGACGCCGAGCACATGACCATCGAGTACGTCGCCCGCCGGACCCTCGCCGCGGGCTACCAAGGGCGCGTCAGTGTCGGCCACCTGACCAGCCTGGCGGCCGTGGAGCCAGCGCGCCAGGCGCGCATCATAGCGCTGCTGCGCGAAGCCGGCATCAGCGTGATGTGCCTGCCTGCCACCGACCTGCACCTGGGCGCCCGCGGCGACAGCCACAATGTGCGCCGCACCTTGACGCCGGTGCGGGCGTTGCGCGATGGCGGGGTGAACGTGTGCCTGGCCACCAACAACATCCGCAATGCCTTCACCCCCTACGGTACCGGCGACCTGCTGCACATCGCGCAACTGGCCATTCCCGCCTGCCACCTGGGCGGGGCGGACGACCAGGCCACGGTGCTGCCGATGCTCACCAGCAACCCTGCCAAGGCCCTGGGGTTGCAGAACCATGGCCTGGCGGTGGGCAACGACGCTGACCTGGTGCTGATGGATACCCACCGTGTCAGCGACGTGATCCTCGACCTGCCTGCGCGGCTGATGGTGCTCAAGCGTGGGAGGGTGGTGGCGACGGCCGAGCATCGCCGCTCGGTGGTGTTCTGAGCGGTTGTTACGGTAACTGCGTCAGGTGGGGTTGCAGCGTGTTGTCAGCCCTGAGCCGCCACGGCAGCTTGATCGTTGAAGCCCTGCTCCAGTTCGATCCCGTATTGAAACATCGCCATGTCCATGATCCGCGCGGTGGGGTATTGCAGCCCAAGGCGTCCGGTGCGCAGGGGCAGGGCAGGGACGGCGAGTTCCTCGACCAGTTCCGCCAATGCCGCCAGGCCTTTGCCACTGGCATTGGTGATTGAGGAGCGGCGGGGGAACAGATCGCGGCATGCAGCAATATAGAAACGATCGAGCGCTGGGCACTCACCCCAGACGCCCATCAGGATCTTGGTCTTGAGGGTATTCGTCCAGGAGACGTTGGTCGCCAGGGACTCCATGGAGCCCAGCACGGAATCCAGCAATTTCTGATGGCGGGCCCGGTTGCTGTTGTCAGGTCCGAAGTCCTCCAGCGAGAGCTCAAGCAACTCGGCACCCTGACCTTCGAAGAGCAGTTTGGCCAAGGCCTTCATCAGGTCCAGATTGCTGTTCTGCAGGAGCCCCGAGGAACCTCGGAACATCCCCCAGTTCGCCAGGTAGAAACCGATGTGCAGCGCGGTCGTCTCTAGCTGCGTCTTGGATGTCAGGTCGGACCAGTGGGTACGGGAATCGTCCCAGATGTACTCGTACAGGAACTCCCAGGCCTTGAGCCTTGGGTAAAGATTGCCTGGCGCCGGCTGGATGTTGCCGTAGTAGGTCTTGGCGTAGTGATGCACATCGAAAGTCATGGGGCAACGTCCTGTCGAGATGGGGTGGCATTCTAGTGGCGCATGATCCGCCAGTCGACCATGACGGATGTTCTGCCAACCCGTGTTCATAGGTCGTGCTCATGATCCGCCACGTGTCGCTGTCGGTGGGTAGCAGGTGCTCGATCCGCAGCGAAGCCGCCGCTTTCGCAAGGGAATGTCTCACTAAGGGTTTGGCTATCGCCCGGTATCAACGCGATCGATGTTGGCAGACGCGCCGCGTTCTCTCCCTCTAGTTTGCGCAGGGCGTGCTGGAACCCCGAACAACAATAACGAGGGACCCCGACCATGCCCACCGCCCCCCAAGCGTCCAACGCCTGGCGCATCCTGTTCCTGCTGTTCCTGGCCAACCTGTTCAACTTCTTCGACCGCACCATCCCCGCCATCGTCATCGAGCCGATCCGCCTGGAGTGGCACCTGAGCGACTTCCAGATCGGCATCATCGGCACCGCCTTCACCCTGGTCTACGCCATCGCCGGCCTGCCGCTGGCACGTATCGCCGACACCGGCTCGCGCAGCAAGCTCATGGGCTGGGGCCTGCTGGCGTGGAGCGGGCTGACGGCGGTAAACGGCATGGTCGGCAGTTTCTGGAGCTTCCTGCTGGTGCGCATGGGCGTGGGCATCGGCGAGGCGAGCTATGCGCCCGCCGCCAACTCGCTGATCGGCGACCTGTTTCCCGCCGGGCGGCGGGCAAGGGCGATGGGCATCTTCATGCTTGGCCTGCCGTTGGGCCTGTTGCTGGCGTTCTTCAGCATCGGCGCGATGGTCGAGGCCTTCGCTACCTGGCGCGCACCGTTCTTCATTGCCGCCGTGCCTGGCGTGCTGCTGGCGCTGTTCATCTTCATGATCCGCGAACCCGCGCGCGGTGCGGCGGAGACTGTGGCAATCGCCCAGACCCCGCTCGACCGCCCGCTGCGCCGGGTGCTCAGCGTGCCCACCTTCGCCTGGCTGGTGTTGGCGGGGCTGACCTTCAATTTCGCCACCTATGCCTGCAACTCATTCATGGTGCCGATGCTGCAGCGTTACTTTGCGCTAACGCTGCACGACGCCGCAGTGGCCACCGGGCTGATCGTCGGCCTCAGCGGCCTGGTGGGCCTGACCCTCGGCGGCTGGGTGGCCGACAAGGTGCACCAGCGCTTCGCCAATGGCCGCCTGGTGTTTGCCGCGTTGAGCATGCTGGTAGCCAGCCTGTGCACCGCCTGGGCGCTGCATGCCGGGCGCATCGAGCTGGGGGTGTTCGTGGCGGTCTTTGGTATTGGCTGGCTGTTCTCGTACAACTTCTACACCTGCGTGTACACCGCCATCCAGGACGTGGTGCAACCGCGCTTGCGGGCCACGGCCATGGCCCTGTTCTTCGCCGGGCTGTACCTGCTGGGCGGCGGGCTAGGGCCGGTGGTGGTCGGCGGGCTGTCGGACCACTTCGCCGTGGCGGCCATGACGGCGGCGGGTGAGGGTCTGATGAGCGAGGCGTTCAAGGCACAGGGGCTGCATGATGCGATGTACTTGATCCCCGTGGCGCTGATGTTGACCATGTTGTTCCTGCTGGCGGCTTCAAGGTGTTTCAGCCGGGATGCGCAGCGGATGCGCGAGGGCATGGTGCTGGAGGGTGGGGCGGTGGCGGGGCAGGCGGCACAGGCTTGAGTCCGTGCTTACCGGCCTGGACGCTAGCACTTGCTGGCATGTCCGCTGGCTTTCTCGCAGACTACCCTTCTTTGCGCAAGAGCAGGGGAGCAGCAGTCAATGCGCGTTGTGGTGGATACCCGGACAGACGAAATACTTAGACTGGAGCATTTGTTGGAGGGGGGAAACTATACGCTCTGGTTGAACAGTTACGGTCCCTTTCCCCTGGACAGGTCACTCGAAGCGCAGTTGCGTCATTCGGTGGGCAAAGGTTGTACCGTTGGTGGTGATTCATCGACCTGTGCAAGCGCCGCTCGCGGCGAAGTCATCGAGTCCCTGCTGCACTCAGGGGACGGCGGCTACGGGCCGTTGGAGCTACCTGCCAAGCGTTCGGAAGTGCTCAGGTTGGCAGAGGTGCTGCTCGGCCAGGTTCATCTTGACCGGGCCGACATTATCCGCAGGTTCTGGCTTGTCGAGGGGCACCCGGCATATCCCGTGTGGTGGGATTTTGCCTTCGACATTCAAGCCCAGGGGCAGCGCTGGATACTGATGGGCAGCGCGAGTGATTAAGCGGATCGCTTGGGTTATCAGTAATTGCTTGTAGTCGAGAAGGTTGGCACTGAGGTCATCGAGACCTGGCGCCGCGAATATTACTCAAATCTCGGCGTTGCGGATCACCCGTTGATACGCCGCCGTCATGGCTTGCCATGTTTCGCTGTCGGCGGGCACCAGGTGCTCGATACGCAGCGACGCCACCGTGATGTCCTGCGGCATGCCGAAGGTGGTGAAGGTGGACAGGAAGCGCAGCTCACCCTCGGCAGTGCGCACCCGGGTCAGCACCAGCGCAGACACAGGCGTATCCGCCGCCAACGCGGGTGGCACGGGCAAGTCTTGCAGCAGTCTGGCCAGGTCAGGATTGCTCACCGCCTCCCTGGCCGCCCGCTGCCAGGCAATCGCCCGTATCTCGTCTGCATTGATCAGATGATCCCCCAGCCCGCCCGGGCGCAGCAGTGTGTCCAGCAGGTTGAGCCCCGAGGTGCTGCTGGCCAGTACGCCGGCCATTGCGAACAACAGTCCGGCACTGGCATTGGCCGCCGTGATGTCCCAGTTGCTGGCGATGACGATGGCCGGGGCGGGGTTGTTGGCCTGCAGGATGTGCTCCACGGCGTCGTGCACCATCTTCATGGCCGGGGCGTCCGCTGCAGAGGCCATGTAGCGCGGTGCATAGCCCGCCGCGAGGAACACTTCGTTGCAGTGCTCAAGCGGCACCTGCAGCGCGCTGAGCAGGGCATGCAGGGTGCCGGGGCTGGCCTTGGCGCGGCCGGTTTCCACGCAGCTCAGGTGGCGTTGCGAAACACCGGCGAGCAACGCCAGGTTGAGCTGGCTGAGGCCGGCCTGGCGCCGCAGGCGGCGCAGATGCGCGCCCGCGTCGGTGGCGGTGGGCGGGTGCGGGGTGTGGAAGGGAAGAGGGCTCATGCTGCGACTCTGGCTGTCCTTGGCTGAAGCGTTCATGACCTGTGAGGTCATTGCTGCGCAGGCGACTGTATCACTACCGTGAGGCCAACTTCGCCCGCCAGATCGACAGGTATGGAATTCGACCATGAGAGCTGAATGGATCGCGCTGCCGCTGTTGCTGTTGTTTGCCCTTTACACCGGTTGGACCATGGTGATTGCGGAGCAATCACTGATTGCCTTTGGCCTGGAGCTGATGTCCCGGCCGGACACCGCGCAGGTGGTTATCGACCTGTACATGATGGCCGGGCTGGGCTGCGTCTGGATGGTCAGCGACCACCGCAAGCGCGGCGGTTCGCTGCTTGGCGTCATGCCCTATGTGCTGCTGACGCTGGTGTTCGTCTGCATGGGGCCGCTGCTGTACATCGTGGTCAAGGGTGGCATGCCGAGGTACGGGCAATGAACGTCGCCCTGTCGGTCTATGCCTGTTGCGTGGTGGTGCTGTTCATCAAGATGCTGGCGATTTCCTGCTACCAGGGTTACTTCCGTCTGCGTTTCCTGGCCTTCACCAACAGCGAGGATGCGGCAGTGTTCAGACGCTCGGCTTCTCCCTCTGAACTACCGCAAGTCACGCGCGCCGCGCAGGCTTGGCGCAATGACCTGGAGAATATTCCGATGTTCATAGCCTTGGCCGGGCTTGCGGTTGCGCTCGACGCGCCTGCAGCCAGCACCGCTTGGCTCAGTGGCATGTTCACCGTGGCGCGGGTGCTGCATACGGTGACCTACCTGGCGCGGCTCCAGCCCTGGCGGACGCTGAGCTATGGCGTGGGCGTACTGTGCCTGATCGGGTTGGCCACGTTGCTCGTCATACCAGTGTACTCAGCCGTGGCTTTACATTGAATTATTCCAGGCCAATAATTATTGCCATGGAATAATTGCGGATAAACCCATGGCTGACATCTTCCTGCGACCTGAACTGGCGGCCGACATGGCCCGGCAACTGCTCGAGCCGTCCGCGCTGGATATCGGCCTGCGTTCCGGATTGTTCCTGTCTGGCCTGCGGCGCACCGGCAAGACCACCTTCCTCAGGAACGATCTGATCCCGGCGCTGGAGGCCAAGGGCGCGCTGGTGATCTACGTCGACCTGTGGAGCGACACCCAGACCAGCCCGGTGCATCTGGTGCTCGCCGCCGTGCGCAAGGCCCTGCGCGAGCTGCAGATGCCGGCGTCGTCGTTCATGCAGCGGCTCAGGGCCCTGCGCGGCGCCGAGGTGGAGCTGGCCGGGTTCAAGTTCGGCTTCAACCTCGACACCCTGGGCGAGGCGGGCGGCGTGACCTTGGCCCAGGCCCTGGGCGAGGTGGTCGACCAGGCCAAGGCCAATGTGGTGTTGATCGTCGACGAAGTGCAGCACGCCATCACCACCGAAGACGGGCAGCAGATGATGCTGGCGCTGAAGGCCGCGCGTGACGCCATCAACCCACGCCCAGCCCCGGCTGGGCATTTCCTGTTCATCGGCACCGGCTCGCACCGGGCGATGGTCAACGAGCTGACCGCCCGGCGTAACCAGGCCTTCGCCGGCGCCACCAACGTGGCCTATCCGGTACTGGGCGAGGACTATGTGGCGTTCTGGCTTGAACGGCTCGCAGCCGATGGCCTCGACAACCTGCCTTCGCTGGCGGTGGCGACCGAGGCGTTCCAGACGCTGGGCAGCCGCCCCGAAGAGTTCATCCGCGCCCTGCGCCAGTTGATTCATTCGCCCAGCCTGACTTCTGGAGCGGATGTGGTGCTGCCGGTGATCGCCGCCACGCTGCGTTCGGCGGCGGCGGACCTGGAGCTGATGAAGGTCGAGGAGCTGGGCGTGCTGGCCCAGGCCATCTTCGCCCGCATCGCCTCGGTGGACGGCGAGACACGCGGGGTGTTCTCCGCCGAGGCGGCGGCGCAGTACTCGAAGGTCGTCGGGCGTGAAGTGCGGGTGGAGGAAGTGCAGCCCGTGGCCAACGACCTGCTGGCGGCCAATCTGATCATCCGTCGCGGGCATGGGTTGTATGGGGTGACGGATCCGTTCGTGCAGGAGATCTGGCGGGAGCGCCAGGCGATGTTGGGCAAGCGCTGAGTCGGCTGCGGTCGGCGATGCTCAAATGACAAGGATGTTGGTGTGAGTGATACCCCTTCGATATTCAAAAAACTGGCTGTACGGCTGCTGGGCTTGTGCGTGGTACTTCCCGTGTTGTTGGTTACGGGATACTGGGGCCTGTTCGCCGTGGTCTTGTTCCCAGGGATGATCTACAACGGCTTCGATGACCCTTGGGATTACCAACTGACCCGTATGGGGTTGGTCATCGTAACGGCGATGGGCTTGTGGGGCGTATATACAGGGCTGCGGCTTTATCGGCACTTCCTGCAAAGCACGCGCCCACCAGCGTGGGCCCGCTCTGCCTGGGCGGGGCTGGCATGCGGCACGGTGGCGAATCTGGCGATCCTCGCCTGGTTGCCGGAGTCGTTGCTGTTACTGGGGTGGCCTTTGATCGGCAGTGCAGCCTTTGCCTTGCTGTTGCTGCACAGCGCCAGGTTTAGCCCGCGCTACCGATGCAGCCCTTGATCAGCCGTTTGTGCTCGGTCAGTGCCTGGTTGAAATCAATGAGTGCGAAGCTCATCGGCTTGCTGTTTGGGTAACAGTGCGTGGAGGCACCCACTTACGGGAAACGCTTGACGATGCCAATGTCAGGTCTCGCTGTCGTAACCCATTTTCAAAGCCTGAGCTTGATCTGCCAGTTCATCCATCGCGGCACGGCTGATTTTGTCGTGCCTAACCTTGTAGGCAATCAGGTCGGCGAACGCGATACCTCGTTCACCGTCGGCGCAGGTATGAGGGATTGCCCCCTCATCCAGCTGCTTCGCCAGATACTTGCAAGAAACGTTTAGCGCTTGCGCCGCTTCCGAAATGGTCAGCGTGGACTTTTCCATGACGATGGTGCGTTCTGCACCATGGAATTCATCACGAAGTTTCTGATACCCCAGCCGCGCGTAGAAGCCTTGGGCTGTGATGGATGAAGGAACGCGCAATGCTGTGACGCCAGCCCTGATCGCCGCTGTGTGGATGGCCTTCATCAATTGTTTGCCAATACCTGTCCCATGATGGATCGGTGCGACAAACACTGTCCTGACGACCTCACCCTCGAGACTTGCCGTCCCCAGCAGATCGTTCTGCTTGACCGCCACGAACACCACCCGGCTATCGAGCAAGGCACTGACCGCCGTAGGTGAAAAACTCTGTTCTACCTGGGCGATGACCTCTGCCGGGTAGTCCTGCGAGTTGGATTCGCGCAGTGCCGCGATCACGATGCGGCTGATGGCTTGTGCATCATCGCGCTGTGCGCGGCGGATATGACATTCCATGGACGTATCCCGAACTGATGTCCCCAAAGCCTAACCCGTTTCGAGCGGCCTTGTATTACGAAAGGGCCGCAAAGCGGCCCTGTGCACCTGTGATCTCAGTGCTTCATCCCAAGCTCCGCATCATCCATCAGCGCCTTGGCCAGCGCGCTCAGGTAATACGATGCCCAGATCAGCTGAGGTTTTTCCTCCATGATCCCGGTGATGGTCAGGTCGCACACGCAGCCCATCAACTCCGAAGCCTGTTCCCGTGCGTGCTGGCAAGGGATGCCGGGTTCGATGCAGAACAGCGGGTCGGTATGCTTTTCACCCTGGTAGAACCGGGTCTTGCCCACGGTGGTGTGGGGCGTGGTGTCGTCTGTGCTCATTGCTCAATCTCCCTGAAATGATCGGTGCCTGGGCGAGCTCTCGCAGTTAGATCCGCTATCAGCTACACAGCATCTGCCGCGCAGCCACGCCGATCCCCTGTGGGAGCCGGCTTGCCGGCGATGAGGCCAGCCCAGGCAACCCCTGGCTAACGGCCTAGTGCAGTGTGCGAGGCTCCACCTGCGGCATCTGCACCTGATTCAACGCTGATTCGAGCAGCACCCGCAGCGCCTCCATTTCATGCATCGCGGCCAGGACCAGAATCGACACGGGCGACTTGGGATGCAGCAGAACAGCCTGATGCGCCACGGTCTGCGCGCAGAGGGCGTACTCCGTGGCCTGGATGATGGTGTCTTCGAGGGAGTGGTGGTTGTGGGGTGGGTCGGGGACGATCTTTAACATAACAATTTCCCTTTGGCGGTGCCGCCACCTGCCTGCTGTCAAACAGTAGGGTGGCAGCTGTACGTGGGTTGACAGACCGGCGGAAATTGCAAAGTTCCGGCGCACGCAAGCGTGCCCGCACGTACAGCTGCCATAAAGGTTGAGCTGCGTGCAATTTGCCGTCACAGCCTGTCAAAGCTGTATCGTTGATGTGCAACGATAGGCCGAGACTAGAGCCCCAATAGGGAGACCGCAACGGAAAAAAGACGGTGGCAGGATATTTGGGAAATGGACTACAAGGAAGAGGTTAAATCTGATTTTAAAGAGGCGAGTCGGAAGCGGTCCTTCTGCCTCAGGGTGAAAGTAAGTTGGCAGGATTCATCGGTTTCTGTTGTTTGAGCTAGACGGGTAAGGCGCCTTGATTTACTAGAGGTTTTGGTTGGGTTGTGGCTATGCGCCGAAGAATCTGGTGCTGTTTTGATATGTCTAAAGGGAAATTTTTGCTGCAAATTTTTTGTAGATCCAACCTTCGAATGGAAGGCCGTCTATGTGTGTTTCTATTCGAATCCAATCACTATCGATTTTCGATTCTAGAATTGTGATCCTGTTAGGCGTGCTGAGTTTGGTAATGGTTTTGTATTTTGTTCCTGGGCCATTTCTTAGATTTATGTTTTCCTTTTTTATTATCCATATTTCACTTGGGTTGCTATTCGTTGTGCTGGTGCTGGCTTGAATTTTACAAATAGTTGATCCAGTTGCATTTGTCTCCCCTCTAGATAGCTGCTTGCAAATTATACCTATAAATGTGTCTATGTCAGCGATGTGGCCAATCGTGCTGAGAATGGCGTATAGCAATACCGCAAGGAAAGGCTTGGAGCTTTCGCTAATTGCTTCGTCTTTAAGAGCGTTAAGTATTTTCTTCTTTAGTTTCTTGTTGGGTGTCGAGCTGTCTAGATTTAAGAATATGGACTCTAGTTTTTTGCGGTTTGAGGCATTGTATTCGGTTAGGATCTCGTTGAGCTGTAATGTGGATGTTAGGAATCTGAAGTGGGTTGAGCCTTTGAAGTCGTCGAAGGTTTTATATAGGTATGTGAGATCTTTCCACGGGTTGAATACCTCAGGGTGAAAAAAGATGTACTTGGTGCCGTCAATGAGGTCGCGCCATTTGGTGGTTGCACTCTTCATTAGCTTGCTCGATGCGAGTTTTTTCCACTGTTCATCGTCAAGCGACATCGCTTGGAGCGTTGCGCCAAGTTGGCTAAGTGGGATAGATTCCATTACTTTGCGTAGAGGTGCCCTTGTGTCAATTGGGAGCGCTGGACGTGGACGTTCGGGACCTACGAAGTCCATGTTGAAGGCTTTTCTTATCCATGATGTGTCTGGTCCTTCGTTCTCTGTCATTTTAGTCTCGGTTAAGAGTGGGTGCCTCTTTATCGCCCAAAGCCAGTAGGGACTGTAGGGTATATTCTGCTTTTACTCTAAAAACGCCGCCTCCAACAACTGCCTCGTATACCCATGTCGCGGCTCATGAAATATAGCCCCCGCATCCCCCTGTTCCACCACCTGCCCATGCTTGATCACCATCAACTGATGACTCAACGCCTTGACCACCGCCAGGTCATGACTGATAAACAGATAAGTCAGGTTGTACTTAACCTGCAAATTCCGCAAAAGCTCAACCACCTGCCGCTGCACCGTCCGATCCAGCGCCGAGGTCGGCTCATCCAGCAAAATCAACGCCGGCTTCAACACGAGCGCCCGAGCAATAGCAATCCGCTGCCGCTGCCCGCCGGAAAACTCATGGGGATACCGATGCCGTGTCCGCGGATCCAGCCCCACTTCCTCCAACGCCGCGATAATCGCCGCTTCCTGCTCGGCCGGCGTGCCGATCTTGTGAATCCGTAACCCTTCGCCAACGATATCCGCCACGCACATGCGTGGGCTCAGGCTGCCAAAGGGGTCCTGAAACACCACCTGCATTTCCCGCCGCAGCGGCCGCACTTCCTTCTGGTTCAGCCCTTCCAGATTCTGCCCATGAAAGCGAATCCCGCCCTGGCTGGATATCAACCGCAAGATGGCCAGCCCCAAGGTGGACTTGCCCGAACCACTCTCGCCAACGATGCCCAGCGTCTGCCCCTGAGGCAGGCTGAAGTTCACCCCGTCCACGGCCTTCACATGGTCCACGGTGCGGCGCAGCAGCCCCTTCTTGATCGGGAACCACACCTTCAGGTCCTTCACCTCAAGCAACGGCGCGCCTTCGGCATTCGCAGCCGGTGCGCCGCTGGGCTCGGCATTGATCAGCATCTGCGTATACGGATGCTGCGGTTTGTTGAACAGCGTGGCGCAGTCGGCCTGCTCGACGATCTTGCCGCACTGCATCACGCACACGCGGTGGGCGATGCGGCGTACCAGGTTGAGGTCGTGGCTGATCAGCAGCAGGGCCATGCCGAGGCGCGCCTGCAACGACTTGAGCAGGTCGAGGATCTTCAACTGCACGGTCACGTCGAGCGCCGTGGTGGGCTCGTCGGCGATCAGCAGTTCGGGTTCGTTGGCCAGGGCCATGGCGATCATCACCCGTTGGCGCTGGCCACCGGACAGCTCGTGGGGCAGGGCTTTCAGGCGCTTCTGCGGCTCGGGAATGCCGACCAGTTCCAGCAGCTCCAGGGTGCGCGCCGTGGCGGCCTTGCCGGTGAGGCCCTTGTGCAGCAAGAGGATCTCGTTGATCTGCTTCTCGATGCTGTGCAGCGGGTTCAGCGAGGTCATCGGCTCCTGGAAGATCATCGCAATGCGGTTGCCGCGAATGCGCTGCATGGGTTTCTCGCCCAGGTGCAGCAGGTCCTTGCCTTGGTAATGGATGGTGCCAGAAGGATGCCGCGCCAGCGGGTAGGGCAGCAGGCGCAGGATCGAATGCGCGGTCACCGACTTGCCCGAGCCGCTTTCGCCGACCAGGGCCAGGGTCTCGCCCTTGCGGATGTCGAAGCTGATGCCGTCGACCACGCGGTTGACCTGCTCGCCAGTGACGAACTCCACCGCCAGGTCGCGGACTTCGATCAGGGTGTCTTGGCTCATGTCATTTCCTCGGGTCGAAGGCGTCGCGGGCGGATTCGCCGATGAATACCAGCAGGCTCAGCATCACCGCCAGCACGGCGAAGGCGCTGATGCCCAGCCACGGGGCTTGCAGGTTGGACTTGCCCTGGGCCACCAGTTCGCCCAGCGAGGGGGAGCCGGCGGGCAGGCCGAAGCCGAGGAAGTCCAGGGCGGTGAGGGTGCCGATGGCGCCAGTGAGGATGAACGGCATGAAGGTCATGGTCGAGATCATCGCGTTGGGCAGGATATGCCGGTACATGATCGCGCCGTTGCGCATGCCCAGGGCGCGGGCGGCGCGCACGTATTCCAGGTTGCGCCCGCGCAGGAACTCGGCGCGCACCACGTCCACCAGGCTCATCCACGAGAACAGCAGCATGATGCCCAGCAACCACCAGAAGTTGGGCTGCACGAAACTGGCAAGGATGATCAGCAGGTACAGTACCGGCAGGCCGGACCAGATCTCCAAAAAGCGCTGGCCGGCGAGGTCCACCCAACCGCCATAGAAGCCCTGCAGGGCGCCGGCGATCACGCCGATGATCGAGCTGGCGATGGTCAGCGTCAGGGCGAACAGCACCGAGATGCGGAAGCCGTAGATCACCCGGGCCAGCACATCGCGGCCCTGGTCGTCGGTGCCCAGCAGGTTGTCGGTGGAGGGCGGCGCGGGGGCGGGCACTTTCAGGTCGTAGTTGATGCTCTGGTAGCTGTAGGGGATCGGCGCCCACAGCACGAAGGCGTCTTTCTTGGCCAGCAACTCGCGGATATACGGGCTCTTGTAGTTGGCCTCCAGCGGGAACTCGCCGCCGAAGGTGGTTTCCGGGTAGCGCTTGAAGGCCGGGAAGTACCATTCGCCGTCGTAGCGCACGGCGATGGGCTTGTCGTTGGCGATGAACTCGGCGCCCAGGCTGAGCACGAACAGCACCAGGAAGATCCACAGCGACCACCAGCCGCGGCGGTTGGCCTTGAAGCGCTCGAAGCGCCGGCGGTTTAGAGGGGAGAGGGCCATGTCAGTGCTCCCGGCTGGCGAAGTCGATGCGTGGATCGACCAGGGTGTAGGTGAGGTCGCCGATCAGCTTCACCACCAGACCGAGCAGGGTGAAGATGAACAAGGTGCCGAACACCACCGGGTAGTCGCGGTTGATCGCCGCTTCGAAACTCATCAGGCCCAGGCCGTCGAGGCTGAATATCACCTCGATCAGCAGGGACCCTGTGAAGAAGATGCCGATGAACGCCGAGGGGAAGCCGGCGATCACCAGCAGCATGGCGTTGCGGAACACATGGCCGTAGAGCACGCGGGTGCGGCTCAGGCCCTTGGCCTTGGCGGTGACCACGTACTGCTTGTTGATCTCGTCGAGGAAGCTGTTCTTGGTCAACAGGGTCATGGTGGCGAAGTTGCCGATCACCAGGGCGGTGATGGGCAGCACCAGGTGCCAGAAGTAGTCGAGCACCTTGCCGGTGGTGCTGAGCTCGTCGAAGTTGTTGGAGGTCAGCCCGCGCAACGGGAACCAGTCGAAGTAGCTGCCGCCGGCGAATAGCACGATCAGCAGGATGGCGAACAGGAACGCCGGGATGGCGTAGCCGACGATGATCGCCGAGCTGGTCCACACGTCGAAGTGGCTACCGTGGCGCACCGCCTTGGCAATCCCCAGCGGGATCGACACCATGTACATGATCAGTGTGCTCCATAGCCCCAGCGAGATGGACACGGGCATCTTCTCGGCGATCAGGTCGATGACCTTGGCGTCGCGGAAGAAGCTGTTGCCAAAATCCAGCTGGGCGTAGTTCTTGACCATGATCCACAGCCGCTCGGGCGCGGATTTGTCGAAGCCGTACATGCGCTCGATCTCGGCGATCAGCGCCGGGTCCAGGCCTTGCGCGCCACGGTAGTTGGAGCCGGCCACCGAGACTTCGGCGCCGCCGCCGGCGATGCGGCTGGTGGCGCCGTCGAAGCCTTCGAGCTTGGCGATCATCTGTTCCACCGGGCCGCCGGGGGCGGCCTGGACGATGATGAAGTTGATGATGAGGATGCCGAACAGGGTGGGGATGATCAGCAGCAGGCGCCGCAGGATATAAGCCAGCATGTCAGTTGGCCTCATCCGGAACGGTGGCTTCGCTTACCGCGGGCGTGACGTCGGGTTTGATCCACCAGGTGTCGATACCGATGTCGTACTTGGGTGATACGGCGGGGTGGCCGATATGGTTCCAGTAGGCCACGCGCCAGGTCTTGATGTGCCAGTTGGGGATCACGTAGTAACCCCATTGCAGCACGCGGTCCAGGGCGCGGCAGTGTTCGATAAGGCTCTGCCGGGAGTCGGCGTTGATCAACTGCTCCACCAGCTGGTCGATGCCAGGGTCGCGCAGGCCGATGAAGTTGCGGCTGCCGGGGTTGTCGGCGGCGGCGCTGTTCCAGTATTCGCGTTGCTCGTTGCCGGGCGAGTTGGATTGCGCGAAGCCGCCGACGATCATGTCGTAGTCACGCGAGCGCAGGCGGGTGATGTACTGCGAAACGTCCACGCGGCGGATCTCGAGGTTGATGCCAAGGTCCGCGAGGTTGCGCTTGAACGGCAGCAGCACGCGCTCGAACTGGGTCTGGGCCAGCAGGAACTCGATGGTCATGGGCTTGCCGTCTTTATCGACCATCTTGTCGTCGACGACCTTCCAGCCGGCCTCCTGCAGCAGCTTGTAGGCCTGGCGCTGCTGGTCGCGGATCATGCCGCTGCCGTCGGTGACCGGGTTGTGGAAGGCGCCGTTGAACACCTCGTCCGGCACCTTGCCGCGCAGCGGCTCGAGGATCTTCAGCTCGGCGGGGCTGGGCAGGCCGCTGGCGGCCATTTCGGAGTTCTCGAAGTAGCTGCCGGTGCGGGTGTAGGCGCCGTTGAACAGCTGCTTGTTGGTCCACTCGAAGTCCAGCAGCAGGCTGATGGCGTGGCGCACGCGGATGTCCTGGAACATCGGCTTGCGCAGGTTGAAGATGAAGCCCTGCATGCCGACGGGGTTGCCGTTGGGCAGCTCTTCCTTGATCAGCCGGCCGTCGCGCACGGCGGGCACGTCGTAGGCGGTGGCCCAGTTCTTCGCGCTCACCTCCAGGCCGTAGTCGAACTGGCCGGCCTTGAGGGCTTCGAGGGCGACGGTGTTGTCGCGGTAGGAGTCGAAGGTCATCACATCGAAATTGTAGAAGCCGCGGTTGATCGGCAGGTCCTTGGCCCAGTAGTCCTTGACCCGCTCGTAGCGGATCGAGCGGCCGGCCTTCACCTCGGCGACCTTGTACGGGCCGCTGCCGAGCGGGATCTCCAGGTTGCCGCGGTCGAAGTCGCGGCCTTGGTACCAGTGCTTGGGCAGCACCGGCAGCTGGCCGAGGATCAGCGGCAGCTCGCGGTTGTTGTTGTGCTTGAACTTGAACAGCACCGTGAGCGGCGCTTCGGCGACTACTTCTGCGACGTCGGCGTAGTACTGGCGGTACAGCGGCGCGCCGTCCTTGATCAGGGCGTTGAAGGTGAATACCACGTCCTCGGCGCGCATCGGGTGGCCGTCGTGGAAGCGTGCCTCGGGGCGCAGGTAGAAGCGCACCCAGCTGTTGTCGGGGGCCTTTTCGATGTTGCCGGCCACCAGGCCGTACTCGGTGAAGGGCTCGTCCAGGCTCTGGCGCATCAGGGTGTCGTAGATGGCGCCGACGTTGTCGGCGGGCACGCCCTTGTTGATGAACGGGTTGAGGCTGTCGAAGCCGCCGAAGCTGGACTGGCGGAAGGTGCCGCCCTTCGGTGCGTCGGGGTTGACGTACTCGAAGTGCTTGAAGTTGGCCGGGTATTTCGGTGCCTCGTCGTACAGGGTCAGGGCGTGTTGCGGGGCGGCCACGGCCGGGAGCGTGAGGCAGGCCAGCAGCAGGCTGGCGGCCAGGCGGCGCAGGGTCGGCGTCATTTGGCTTTCTCCGAAGGCTTCTTGATCCACCAGCTGTTCAGCCCGAGGGTGTAGGGCGGCGTGGTGACGAAGGCGAACCGGTTGCGGTAGGCCAGGCGGTGATTGTCGAGGTACCAGTTGGGGATCATGTAGTACTGCCATGAGAGCACGCGGTCCAGGGCGCGCGCGGCGGCAATCTGGTCATCGCGGCTGCGGGCGGCGAGCAAGGTGTCGAGCAGGTGGTCGACCACCGGGTCCTTCACGCCAGCATAGTTCTTGCTGCCCTTGGTGGCGGCCTGGCTTGAGTGGAAATACAGCCACTGTTCAAGGCCCGGGCTCAGGGTCTGGTTCAGGGTCATCAGGATCATGTCGAAATCGAACTGGTCGAGCCGTTGTTTGTACTGGGCGCGGTCCACGGTGCGCAAGCGCGCATCGATGCCGATGCTGGCCAGATTTTCGACATAAGGTTGCAGGATGCGTTCGAGGTTGGGGTTCACCAGCAGCAGCTCCAGCCTGAACGGTTGGCCTTTGCTGTCGACCAGGCGCTGGCCGTTGAGCTTCCAGCCGGCCTGGGCGAACAGGGCCAGGGCCTGGCGCAGGGCGGGGCGGCTGATGCCGCTGCCGTCGGTGTGGCTGACCTGGTAGGGCTCGGTGAACAGCTTGTCCGGCAACTGGTCGCGGAATGGCTTGAGCAGCAGCCATTCCTTGCCGGTGGGCAGGCCGCTGGCGGTGAAGTCGCTGTTCGGGTAATAGCTGGTCGAGCGGCGGTAGGCGCTGCTGAACAGGGCGCGGTTGGTCCACTCGAAGTCGAGCATCAGGCCTAGCGCCTGGCGCACCCGTGGATCGCTGAACGCGGCGCGGCGACTGTTCATGAACAGGCCTTGGGTTTGCGTGGGGATCTTGTGCGGAATCTGCGCCTTGATCACCTCGCCACGGCGTACGGCGGGGAAGTTGTAGCCGTTGGCCCAGTTCTTCGCCTGGTGCTCGATGTAGATGTCGAATTCACCGGCCTTGAACGCTTCGAAGGCCACGGTGGCGTCGCGGTAGAACTCGTATTCGACGCGCTTGAAGTTGTATTTGCCGCGGTTAACCGCCAGGTCCTTGCCCCAGTAGTTCTTCACCCGTTCGAACACCAGGCGCCGGCCCGGCTGCACCTCGGTGATGCGGTACGGGCCGCTACCCAGTGGTGGTTCGAAGGTGGTGGCCTTGAAGTCGCGCTTGGCCCAGTAGTGCTTGGGCAGCACCGGCATCTCGCCCAGGCGCAGGATCAGCAGCGGGTTGCCAGCGCGCTTGAACACGAAGCGGATGCGCAGCGGGCCGAGGATATCGACCCGGGCCACTTCCTGCAGGTTGGTGCGGTAGATCGGGTGGCCGTCCTTAAGCAGCGTGCGGTAGGAAAACGCCACGTCCTGCGCGGTGATCGGCACGCCATCGTGGAAGCGCGCCTCGGGGCGCAGGTTGAACACCACCCAGCTGCGGTCCTCGCTGTACTCGACCGAGCGGGCGATCAGGCCGTAGCTGGAGGTGGGTTCGTCGCCGGACGGGTCGTACATGCCGGTGCCGACCATCAGCGGCTCGTTCAGCTCGTTGATGCCGTACTGCAGGAAGTTGGGCGTGGTGACCGGGCTCGAGCCCTTGAAGGTGTAAGGGTTGAGCGTGTCGAAGGTGCCGAAGGCCATGGCCCGCAACGTGCCGCCTTTGGGGGCTTGCGGGTTGACCCAGTCAAAGTGGGTAAAGCTGGCCGGGTACTTGAGCGTGCCGAACTGCGCGTATCCGTGGCTTTCGCTCACCATCGCGACGGCGGGGAAGCTCAAGGCCAGGCTGAGTGACAGCAGGAGGGGACGTATCAAGTCGGCATCCGATCCAGAGGGCGTTGGGCTTGGTTCGGGGTACAGTAACAGCTTGTCTGGAATGGAAAAAGGGTAGGGCGCGGGGCTTTGCTTCAGCCTTCAAAGCATCGTGGGGCCAGCCCGCTCCCACGCCGATCGTGACTGGCGTGGGAGGGGGGCTGGCCCCGCTATCGAGGTATCAGCGCGCGAGGTAGACGGTCAGGGTCTGGCCTGGCTTGAGCGCATGCCCGGTACGTGGGTTCCAGCGCTTGAGGTGCTTCATCTCGACGTTGAAGCGCTTGGCCACCAGGTAGTACGAGTCGCCCTTACGCACCTTGTACTGGGTGGAGCGTTGCTTGGAGTCGGCCACGCGGTTGGCTGCCGCGCTCGGCGCGCTGCCGCCACGCAGGGCCAGGACCTGGCCGACCTTGAGGCTGTTGCCGCGGATGCGGTTCCAGCTTTGCAGCTGCTTGACCGACACCCGGTTGGCCTTGGCGATGCTGCCCAGGTTGTCGCCACGCTTGACCCGGTAGCTGCGCGCCGCAGGCGCCTTGGCCTCGGCCAGGGCGGCCTGGAACACGGCCTTGTTCGGTTGCAGGCTGACCAGTTCCTCGGGCTTGAGGTTGGACATGCGGTCGCTGAGCAGTTGCGCCTTGGCGGTCGGCACCAGCAGTTGTTGTGGGCCGTCCACGGTCATGCGCTTCTTGAAGGCAGGGTTGAGCTGGATCAGTTCGTCTTCGTCGATGTCGGCGAAGGCGGCCACGCGGGACAGGTCGAGGCGGTCGTTGATGGCGACGGCTTCGAAGTACGGCTCGTTGGCAATGGGGTTCAGGTTGACCCCGTAGGCGGCCGGGGTGTTGACCACCTGCGACAGGGCCAGCAGCTTGGGCACGTAGTCGCGGGTTTCCTGCGGCAGCGGCAGGTTCCAGTAGTCGGTCGGCAGGCCCAGGCGCTCGTTGCGCTCGATGGCGCGGCTGACGGTGCCTTCACCGGCGTTGTAGGCCGCCAGGGCCAGCAGCCAGTCGCCGTTGAACATGTCATGCAGGCGGTTCAGGTAATCCAGCGCGGCGTTGGTCGAGGCGGTGACGTCGCGACGGCCATCGTAGAAGTTGGTCTGGCGCAGGTTGAAGTGGCGCCCGGTGGACGGGATGAACTGCCACATGCCGGCGGCATGCGCCCGGGAGTAGGCCATCGGGTTGTAGGCGCTCTCGATGGCCGGCAGCAGGGCCAGTTCCAGCGGCATGTCGCGTTCTTCGAGGCGCTCGACGATGTAGTGCAGGTAGAGGCTGCCGCGCTCGCCGGCGTTCTCGAGGAACGACGGGTTGCTGGCGAACCACAGGCGCTGCTGTTCGATGCGCGGGTTGACGTCCATGCCGTCCTGCAGGGCGAAGCCCTGGCGCATGCGCTCCCAGACGTCCTGCGGCGGTGCCTGCTCCTTGGGCTTGACCACCAGCGGCGCCGGTTTGTGCTTGATCCGCGCCTGATAGTTGTGCGCGCGAACGCTGTCGGCTTCGTCGAGCTGACGGGTGCTCTGGCAGCCGACCAGGGTGGCGGCCAGCGCCAGTGCACTGATCTGGGCCAGTCGCGTCAGGGCGACCGAATGAGAGGTTCTGCGGCTACGGGAAGACATCGGCTGGGACGGTTATCCGGGCGAAAAAGTTGGGCGATTCTAGAAACCGCTCCCCGCCGGGTCAACCATCGGGCCTATGATGCGATATATCTTGGGGTTATCAGAACACGTCCTTCCAAGACCTCAAGGCAGCAAAAACAGTGGCTTGGCTGGGGTTGGAATGTCCCTTCCATTCGTCTGCTTTTTGTTTAACGAATGTTTCAGCGGTGCGCAAAAACGGGTTGGTCAGGCGCTCCAGGCCAATGTTGGAGGGCAAGGTGATGCGATTGTCGGCGCGTAACCGGGTAACGTCCTCGAACCGTTGGCGAACGTGTTCATTGTCGGGTTCCACGGCACGGGCGAATCGCAGGTTGCTCAGGGTGTATTCGTGGGCGCAGTACACTTCGGTCGCGGCGGGCAGGGCGGCCAGGCGTTGCAGCGAATGGTGCATCTGCTCGGGTGTGCCTTCGAACAAGCGGCCGCAGCCGGCGGCGAACAGGGTATCGCCACTGAACAGTAGCGGTGTGGGCGATTGCGCAGTGTAATAGGCGATGTGCCCCAGGGTGTGGCCGGGCATGGCCAGGACCTCGAAGGTCAGGCCCAGCACCTCGATGCGTGCGCCGTCTTCCAGGGCGATATCGCGGCCCGGGATAGCTTCGCTGGCAGGGCCGTACACCTGGGCGCCGGTGGCCTGTTTCAACGCTTCGACGCCGCCGACGTGGTCATGGTGGTGGTGGGTGACGAGGATTGCCTGCAATGCCCAGTCCGGGTGCTGCTCCAGCCACGCGCGCACCGGCCCGGCGTCACCGGGGTCGACCACTGCGCAGCGGCGATTGGCAGTATCCTGTAACAACCAGATGTAGTTGTCGTTGAAAGCGGGTAGGGCATCGATCTGTATCATGTGCGGATCCGTATCGCCAAGCCTGGATATTGAGGGCATCTTAGCCGCGATGGCGCGAGCGGAGAACCTTCGAGGGAGAACGCAATGACCGACCAAGCCTTCGCCCAGGCCGACCCCGACTGGGTCGAGCTGATCCGCCTGGCCCGCGACTGGTTCGATGGGCCTCTTGGGCAGTTGATGCTCAAGGAGGAGGAAAAGTTGCTCGAAGAAGAGCTGCGGCGCTTCTTCGGTGGCTACCTTGTGCACTACGGCCCCTGCGCCGAACCTCCGCCCAATGCCCCGCAGGTGCAGCGCAACGTGCGCCTGGGCGCGCCGCTGCCGGGGGTGGAGATCGTCTGCGAAGAGCAGGCCTGGCCGCTGTCGGAGCACGCCGCCGACGTGGTGGTGCTGCAGCATGGCCTGGACTTCAGCCTGTCTCCCCACGGGCTGCTGCGTGAGGCCGCCAGTTCCGTGCGCCCGGGGGGGCACCTGCTGATCATCGGGATCAACCCCTGGAGCAGTTGGGGCGTGCGCCATTTCTTCAGCCACGGGGCCTTGCGCAAGGCCCGTTGCATCTCGCCGTCGCGGGTTGGCGACTGGCTCAACCTGCTGGGCTTCGCGCTGGAGAAACGCCGCTTCGGGTGTTATCGTCCGCCGCTTGCCTCGCCGGCCTGGCAACAGCGCCTGGCTGGCTGGGAGCGCGTGGCCGGGGGCTGGCAAACTGCCGGCGGCGGTGTCTACCTGCTGGTGGCGCGCAAGATGGTGGTGGGCCTGCGGCCGTTGCGTCTGGAGCGCCGCGAGCCGATGGGCAAACTGCTGCCGCTGCCGCTGGCCAAGGTCAACCGCAGCGCCACCCATCCCGAATCCGAAAAGCACTGAACATGAGTGGTACATGAGCGATAGCGTCGAGATCTACACCGATGGTGCCTGCAAGGGCAACCCTGGCCCGGGCGGCTGGGGTGTGCTGATTGTCTACAAGGGCGTCGAGAAGGAATTGTGGGGCGGCGAGCGCGAGACCACCAACAACCGCATGGAGCTGATGGCGGCGATCGAGGGCCTCAAGGCGCTCAAGCGCGAGTGCGAGGTGCTGCTGACCACCGACTCGCAATACGTCATGAAGGGCATCAACGAGTGGATGGTCAACTGGAAGAAGCGCGGTTGGAAGACCGCCGCGAAAGAGCCGGTGAAGAACGCCGACCTGTGGGTGCAGCTCGATGAGCAGGTCAACCGGCACAAGGTGACCTGGAAGTGGGTCCGTGGGCATATCGGCCATCCGGGCAACGAGCGGGCCGACCAACTGGCCAATCGTGGGGTTGATGAGGTTCGCGCTCAGCGTTGATCCGATTGGGGCTGCTGTGCA